>DATIAB010000320.1:0-7422 GCA_035458265.1 Ornithinibacter sp.
CCGAGTAGGTCTGGGTGCCGACCTCGCCAGAGCCCGACAGCGGCCGCGAGTCGAGGTCTCGGCGGCGACGGTTGGCTCGGGGCATGCCGTCCATGGTCCCAGACCCCTCCCGGGGCTGCGCCGCCGGAACCCCTTGGAGCACCGACGACCGCCAGCGCGGGATGGCTCAGCCGGTGACGCGCGAGCTGCTCGGGTCGTACAGCGGCCGCAACGAGACCGACGCCGGATGCCGGGTGCCGGCGACATCGACCTCCCACCGACCGTCGGCGAGCCACTGGGGCGTGACCGGTCCGTCCCCGCCGACGAACGCGAGACCGACCGCGCCGCCGAGGGTCCAGCCGTACGACGCCGACCGCACCTCGCCCACGACGACCCCGTCGCGCAGCACCGGCTCGGCGTGGAAGAGCAGCGGCTCGGGGTCGCGCAGCAGTACCTGCACCAGCCGGCGGTGCGGCGTCCCCCGCTCCTTGGCAGCGAGCGTGGCTTCGCGGCCGGTGAACCCACCGGGCTTGTCGAGCGCGACCGCGAACCCCAGGCCGACGCCGTACACGTCGTCGGTGTTGTCGATGTCGTGGCCGAAGTCGCGGTAGCCCTTCTCCATCCGCAGGCTGGACAGGGCGCGCAGCCCCACCGGGCGGATGCCGTGCGGCGCGCCCGCCCGGAGGACGGCATCCCAGACCTGCTCGGTCTGCGCGGCGGGGCTGTAGAGCTCCCAGCCGAGCTCGCCGAGGTAGGTGATCCGGATGGCCAGCACCGGGACGCCACCGACGTCGACGCGGCGCGCGGCCCGGAACGGGAAGGCGTCACTCGTCCAGTCGACGCCCGGCGCCGCGTCGGCCAGGGTCGCTCGTGAGCTCGGGCCCTGCACCGTGAGCAGGCCCAGGTCGGTCGTGGCGTCCACGACGATGGCGTGGGCATCGCCGACAGCCCGCCGCAGCTGCCCGAGTGCCGAGCCGTGCGCGGTGTCGGAGACGACGACGAGGAAGTCGTCGGGGGCCAGGCGGGTGACCGTGAGGTCGGCCCGGATGCCGCCGTCCTCGCCGAGCCACTGCGTGTAGGTGATGACTCCGTCGCGCTGGTTGACGGCGCCGGCGCTCAGTCGATCGAGCACTGCTCCGGCGTCCGGTCCGCGCACGGCGAACTTCGCCATGAACGACATGTCCATGAGCCCGACGGCGTCGCGCACCGCCCGGTGCTCGGCCTCCCACTGCGCAAACCACGGGTGGTGACCCCAACCCGGCTCGGCGCTCGCCGTGAGCCCGCGGCCGGCATACCAGGCAGCCGACTCCCACCCGCTGACGTCACGCAGGCGCGCACCTTCGGCCACGAGGCGGTCATGCACGGGAGACCTGAACTCCCCTCGTGCCGACGTGAGCTCGATGCCAGGTGTGTGCGCGGCATAGACGGTGCCGAGGATCTCCGCAGTTCGCTCGGCCCGATGGCGCGGGTTGAGCTGCCAGTCCCGGAACCGCGCGATGTCGAAGCCGGTGACGTCGACGTCAGGGTGGCCGTCGGCGACCCACTGGGCGACGATGCGCCCCATGCCACCGGCAGACAGGATGCCCACCGAGTTCAGCCCGGCGCACACGAAGTAGCCGTGGATGCCGGGCGCCTCACCGACCGCTGGCGCGAGGTCCGGCGTGAACGACTCGGGGCCGCAGAAGAAGGTGCGGATGCCGACCGACTCGACGACGGGCACACGTGCGATGGCGCGCTCGACGAACGGGCCCATGCGGTCCCAGTCGGGGGTGATCTCACCGAAGGAGAAGTCAGGCGGGATGCCGTCGACGTTCCACGCGGCGGCCACCGGCTCGAAGAGGCCGACCATCATGCCGCCGCCCTCCTCCCGGTAGTAGCCGTAGGACGCGGGGTCCTCGAACACCGGCGCGTCGGGGCTCATCCCGTCGATCGGCTCGGTGATGAGGTAGTAGTGCTCGGCGGCCTGGTTGGGGACGACGACGCCGTTGCGCTCGGCCAGCTCGCGTGCCCACATGCCGGCGCAGTTGACGACGACGTCGCACTCGACGTCCCCGGCATCCGTGCGCACGCCGGTCACCTCCTCCACGAGGCCGCGCGTCCTGGTGATGACCTGCTCGACCCTGACCCCCTCGACGATGCGCACGCCGAGGTCGCGCGCGCCGCGGGCCAGGCTCATCGTCACGTCGACGGGGTTGACCCGCCCGTCCCCCGGCACGTGGAAACCCGCGAGGAGGTCGTCGGTGCGGGCCAGGGGGAAGAGGTCAGCCATCTCGCGGGGGGTGATCTCCTGGACCTCGAGGCCGAGGTGCCGCTGGAAGGCAGCGACCCGCCGGTACTCCTGCAGCCGGTCGGCATCGGCGGCGGCCTCGATGAGTCCCACCGGCTTGAACCCGGTCGCGACGCCGGTCTCGGACTCGAGTCGGGCGTACAGGTCGCGCGAGTACAGCCGCATCCTCGTGTTCGTCTCGCTCGTGGAGCCGAAGCACGTCATCAGTCCGGCGGCGTGCCACGTGGTGCCCGAGGTCAGGCGGTCACGCTCGAGCACGAGGACGTCGGTGATGCCGAGGTGAGCCAGGTGGTAGGCGATCGAGGCGCCGATGACGCCCCCACCGATGACGACGACCCGGGCCCGCTGCAGGAGTGCTGTGCTCACCGGCTCAACCTATCCACCCGTCGAGAGGAGGCAACACGCAGGCGGCGAGGGCCCGGCATCCGCGTGTTGCCTCCCCTCGAACTCGGTGAACCAACTTTGGGATGGTTCACAGGTGGGACCACCGCCTGGATTGGCCTGTGGACAACTCGGATGAGCCCTGCTCGAGCGGCAGAGTCTTCGGATGCCACCTGACCTGCCTCCGCTCCCTCCCGGGCCCTTGTCCCTGGCGACGGCCCGCAGCCTGGGACTGCGTGACCACCAGTGGCGACTCCCCCAGCTCATGCGCACCACGCGGTCGGTTCGGTCGATGTCCGCGCCCACGAACGTCCGGGAGCGTGCCGCTGCGTTCGCGGCAGCGCTGCCACCCGATGTCGTCTTCTCCCACGTGACCGCGGCTCAGCTCTGGGGCCTGCCGCTGCCACTCGACCTCGAGCAGCAGGTGCCGCTCGACGTCTTGCGCGAGACCACCCGCGGGCGCATCGAGCGCCACGGCTGCATCAGCCACCGTGGTGGTGAGCGACGGGCGTCGACCACCGTTCACGGCCTCCCCGTGACGTCGCTCGTCGATACCTGGGTGGACCTGGGCGAGGTGGTTCGACGGGGCCTTGGTCGCGATGACCTCGTCGTGGCCGGGGACGTCGTCGCGACCCGCACCTCGAGAGTCCCTCCCGGTTCACCTGCCGCGGATGCCGTGGCGCCCTTGGCGGATGCCCTCGCCGCCCGCGTTCGCCCCCGCAACAAGGCCCTGCTGACGGCAGCGCTCGACCTCGTGCGCCCGGGGGTGCGCTCCCCGATGGAGAGCAGGTCCCGGCTGGTGTTCGTCGACGCCGGGTTTCCCGAGCCGGAGGTCAACGGCCACGTCCACAGCGGCGACGGGGGATGGCTTGCCGAGTGCGACCTGCTGTGGCGGGCGAGGCGGGTCATCGGCGAGTACCAGGGCGCCCTGCACTCAGGGATCAGGGCTCGCAGCCGCGACTCCCACCGCAACGGGCTGCTGACGGACGAAGGCTGGCTGGTGCTCGAGATCTTCGCCGAGGACCACACCGACCCCCACCGCAAGGTCCTCATGCTCAACCGGTTCGCGCGAGCGCTCGACCTCGACCCGGCCACCCTCCGCATCGCTGGCTGAGGACGTCGAGAGGAGGCAACATGCAGGCGGCAACGGCCCGGCATCCGCGTGTTGCCTCCTCTCGACCTCAGGCGTACGTGCGGAACCCGCGCCCGGTCTTGCGCCCCAGGTAGCCCGCGGTCACGAGGTGCTCGAGCAGCGGTGCCGGGGCGTAGCCCGGCTCGCGGAACTCGGTGTAGAGCTCGCGCTCGATGGCCAGGGACACGTCGAGCCCGACGACGTCGAGCAGCTCGAACGGGCCCATCGGCAGACCACAGCCGGTCTTCATCGCCGTGTCGATGTCATCGGCCGACGCGTAGTTGGCCTCGAGCATCCGCACGGCGTCGTTGAGGTAGGGGAACAGCAGGGCGTTGACGATGAAGCCCGACCGGTCGCCGCACGTCACGGCCACCTTGCCGACCTTGGCACAGAGGTCCTGCACCGTGGCGGTCACGTCCGGGGCCGTCGACACCGTGTGCACGACCTCGACGAGCTTCATGATCTGCGCCGGGTTGAAGAAGTGCATGCCGATGACGTCCTGGGGCCGCGAGGTCACCTTGGCGCAGTCGATGATCGGCAGCGAGGACGTGGTCGTCGCGAGGATGGCACCCGGCTTGCAGATGCGGTCGAGGTCGCGGAAGAGCTGCTGCTTGACCTCCAGGTCCTCGGCGATCGCCTCGACGACGAGGTCGACGTCCGCGAGCGCCTCGCGTCCGGTCGCCCCGCTCACGCGGCCGAGCATCGCCTCCGCGTCCTCGGCGGTCATCCGGCCCTTCTCGATCGCGCGCGAGGTGCTGCGCGCGAGCGCCGCGTGCACCCCCGCCACCTTGTCGTCGCCACGCGCGACGAAGGTGACGGCGTACCCGGCCTTCGCGAACACCTCGATGATCCCGGTCGCCATCGTGCCCGAGCCGACGACGCCGACCGAAACCACCGGTCGCAGCTCGACTCCGGCGGGTGGTCCGCCCGCGGGGGTGTGGGCGTCGGCCACGACCTGCGGCGAGCCCGGCTGCTCGTAGGTGTAGAATCCGCGCCCGCTCTTGCGTCCGAGCATCCCCGCGCTCACCATCTGCTTGATGATCGGGCTCGGGGCGTGCAGCCGGTCGCGACCCTGCTTGTACATCGTGTCGAGGATCTCGTAGGCGGTGTCGAGCCCGATGAGGTCGAGCAGGGCGAGCGGGCCCATCGGGTAGCCGCAGCCGAAGCGCATCGCCGCGTCGAGGTCCTCACGCGTGGCGTAGCGGCTCTCGAACATCGACACGGCGTGGTTCAGGTACCCGAAGAGCAGCGCGTTGGCGATGAAGCCGGCCTTGTCACCGACGACGACCGGCCTCTTGCCGAGCCTCTCCGCGAGCGCCTTGACGTCCTCGAAGACGTCGTCCGCCGTGATGACCGTGCGGATCACCTCGACGAACTGCTGCACGGGTGCGGGGTTGAAGAAGTGCATCCCGACGACGCGCTTCGGGTTCGAGGTCGCGACGGCGATCTCGGTGACCGGCAGCGACGACGTGTTCGTCGCGAGGATGGCGTCAGCCGAGACGACCGCGTCCACCTTGCCGAGCAGCTCCTTCTTGAGGTCCAGGTGCTCCGGCACTGCCTCCACGACGAGCAGGCAGGGGGCGAGGTCGCCGAGGTCGCTCGTGTAGGTGACCCGGGCGTGGAGGGCGTCGTGCTCCTCCTGGGTCATCTTCCCGCGGGCCAGCGCCCGGCCGGTGCTGCCCCCGAGAACCGCCTTTCCGTGCTCGATCGCGGCGGCATCGACCTCGACCGCGATGACGTCGATCCCGTTGCGGGCGAACACCTCCACGATCCCCGCACCCATCGTCCCGAGCCCGATCACACCAACAGTGGAGAAGTCACGCGTCATGTCGGCGATCCTGTCAGAGGGTTGCGGGTGTCACGACCCCTCGGCGGCGTGACGCTCCTTACCCGGGCCCGCGGTTCGCACGACTGCGACGCGCGTCACGTCACGTCACGTCACGTCACGTCACGGCAACTCTCACCAGTCGTGACCGGCGGCGACGAGCTCGGCCTCGATGGCGAGCCGGTCTCGTGACGGCAGGGGAGGCATCCCCACGTCCGTCGGCAGGTCGACCCGCTCGCAGAGCTCCAGGAGCAGCTGGTCGTACGCCGCGAGCACCGCCCGCAGCCTGGCCGCCTGGTGTGGTGCGTCGCCGGTCTCGACCTTCCGGATCTCCGCCTCGAGGCGGCGCAGCTCGAGGGTGATGAGGACGGGCGGGACCGGCTCGGGGTCACGTCGCCCGAGGAGTCGCCGACGCGCCTTCTCGAGGCGAACCAGATGAGGGTCGAGGCGTGCGAGCAGCGGTCGCAGCAGCCGTGGGCGCTCGCCCCCGGCGAACCAACGCAGCCCCTCCCCCGTGGCGACGAACCAGAGCCCGGGCAGCACGACGAGAAAACCCAGGAGCAGGGCTGCCCGCATCGGCCTCACCTCATCTGCAGTGTGCACTCCGACCGGCCCTGTCGGCAATGGGTAGGGTGGTCGATCGTGCGACTGGTGATCGCGACGTGCAGCGTCGACTACGACGGGCGGTTGACCGCCCACCTGCCGCTGGCGACGCGGTTGCTGCTCGTCAAGGCCGACGGCTCGGTGCTCGTGCACTCCGACGGGGGCTCCTACAAGCCGCTGAACTGGATGTCGCCACCGTGTGCGATGGCCGAGGTGGAGCCGGACGAGACCGAGGTGGCCGAAGGCGTGACGGCCGTGTGGGTGGTCCAGCACGCCAAGTCCGAGGACCGGCTGCGGGTGCGCATCCACCAGGTGCACCACGACAGCGCCCACGAGCTCGGGGTCGACCCCGGGCTGGTCAAGGACGGCGTCGAGGCGCACCTGCAGCGGCTGCTCGCCGAGCACATCACCACGCTCGGTGAGGGCTGGACCCTGACGAGGCGTGAGTACATGACCCCCATCGGGCCGGTCGACATCCTGTGCAAGGACGGTCGGGGCGGCACCGTCGCCATCGAGATCAAGCGACGCGGCGACATCGACGGTGTCGAGCAGCTGACCCGCTACCTCGAGCTGATGAACCGCGACCCACACCTGGCGCCGGTCACGGGCGTCTTCGCCGCCCAGGCGATCAAGCCGCAGGCGCGCACGCTCGCCGAGGACCGCGGCATCCGTTGCGTCGTTCTCGACTACGACGAGCTCAAGGGTGTGGACAACAGCGAGCACCGTCTGTTCTAGAACCGCACCCGGCTACTCGACATCCCACGGCACGACCGCCCAGCCGTCGTCGCCGACCTCGAGCCGCACCCGCTGCCGCTCGTGCCCCGGCGCCGAGGAGCCGCCGAGGTGGCGCACGACCCGGTCCAGGTGCGCCCGGCTCACGGTCACGAGCACCCGCTCGCCGCGGTACTGGTCCGCGAGGTGCTGCAGCTCGGCGAGGACGTTGACATCGTCGACCCAGGGACCGACGGACGCGGCCAGCCCCGCATCGTCGACCTCGGCGGCTGCCTCCGGGCCCACGACCAGCAGGGTGGCGGCGCAGTGCAGCGTCATGTCCTCTCCCTCCCTTCAGCGGCCCGCTGGGGCCTCTTCCGCGGCGGTGGACAGGGGCGTCTCCTCCGGGCTCACCGGCAACCCACGGGAGTGCCGGATGACGTCGACGAACCTGGCCATGATGTCGTTGAGCCCGAAATCCTTGGGGGTGAAGACCTCCGCGAC
>DATIAB010000321.1:0-11510 GCA_035458265.1 Ornithinibacter sp.
TCGACAGGGCGCCCGACCCGACACCGGCCTCGACGACCACCGCCCCCGGGAACATGTCGGCCATCATGACGATCTGGCTGGCGTCCTTGGGATAGATGACCGCGGCACCCCGGGGCATCGACATCACGTAGTCGGCGAGCAACGGGCGCAGGACGAGGTACTGCACGCCCGCCGTGTTCGTGATCGTCGACCCGTCCGGCATCCCGATGAGGTCGTCGTGGCTGAGGTACCCGCGATGGGTGTGGAACTGCTTGCCCGAGGTCAGGGCGATGGTGTGCATGCGGCCCTTGGGATCGGTCAGCTGGACGCGCTCGCCCGCGGCGAAGGGGCCGCGCCGCAGCTCGGCGCCGGTGGGTGAGGTCATGGGCGGCGAGTCTAGTTGCGGCGCAGGTGGCGCTCGGCCACGGCGTTGAGCCGCTCGGCGCTCACCAGGCCCCGCAGCTGCCCGTTCGAGGTGACGACGACGACTCCGGCGTTGGACGTGGCCATGGCCCGCAGGAGCGGCTCGGCACTCGACCCCGGCGGCAGGTCCACCACCGACGCGTCGGGCAGCCGCACCACCAGGGACGAGAGCGGCGTGCGGGGGTCGAGGGCGGCCACGTCGGGGGCGCCCGAGGACGCGAGCGGGAGCAGGAGGGTCGGCAGCCCGCGCTCGTCGAGCGCGATCACCCGGCGGTCCACCCCGCCGAGCTGTCCCACGGGGGTCGCGGCGGGGACGAGGGCGACGGGCTCGATGATCTCGTCGGGGTCCATCCGGTCGAGCAGTCGCTCGAAGGGCGCTCGCCGCAGCGCGGCCGTGGCGCCGGTCCACAGGATCCACGCCATGACCAGGGCGAGCAGGAGGGTGAAGGTGCTCTCGGAGCCCCGGGCCAGGGGCAGCACGGCGTAGTAGAGGACCACCGCGACGGCCAGGGCGCGCCCGCACCAGCCCGCCACGACCAGCCCGAGGTCGCGCCGACCGCTGGCCTTCCAGATGAGCGCCTGAACGATCTGCCCTCCGTCCAGGGGCAGGCCCGGCAGGAGGTTGAAGCCTGCGAGGAGCAGGTTGAGGACCATGAACGACGACGCGAACTGGGATGCCGGCCAGGGCAGCGTCGCCATCGCGACGGCTCCCAGCCCGGCGAGGGCGAGGTTGGCGACCGGCCCGCTCACCGCGACGACGGCCGCGCGGCCGGGAGTCGTCCCGGTGCCGTCGTAGGCCGTGTGCCCACCCCACAGGGTGGCGACGATGCGGTGCACCCGGAAGCCGAGCATCCGCGCGGCAACGGCGTGCGCGATCTCGTGCCCGAGGACCGCGGCGAGGATGCCGAGGACCAGCCACACGGCATACGCGATGCCGGTGCCGGTGCCGAGGTCACGCCCGGACTGCCAGCCCGTCCACGCGATGAACGCGCCGAGGATGAGCCAGGTGCGGTCGAGGTAGACCGGGACGCCCGCAACCCGCGCGAGCCGGATCGAGCCGGAGGGCGGTTGCGGGTCGGACATGCCACGGACCCTACGTGAGGCACGCGGCATACTGGCCCTTCGACGAGAGCAACACCGTCGACGAATGCACCCGACCCGAGGCGACCTGACGTGACGACGCAGCACCGCCCTGACGCCACCGCAGACCTCACCGCCGCCCTGCGCGAGCGGGTCCTGGTCCTCGACGGCGCCATGGGCACGATGATCCAGGCCCACGGCCTCTCCGAAGCCGACTACCGCGGGGCCCGGTTCGCCGACCACGGCAGCGACCAGCAGGGCAACAACGACCTCCTGGCGCTGACCCAGCCCGAGATCATCGCCGCCATCCACCGGGCGTACCTCGAGGCGGGTGCCGACCTGCTCGAGACGAACACGTTCAACGCGCAGCGGATCTCCTTGGCCGACTACGACCTGCAGGACGTCGCCTACGAGCTCAACGTCGCCGCGGCGGCCCTGGCCCGCGCCGAGTGCGACGCGATGACGGCACGCACGCCCGACCGGCCGCGCTACGTCCTCGGCACGCTGGGACCGACGAACCGCACGGCGTCCATCTCCCCGGACGTCAACGACCCCGGCGCCCGCAACGTGACCTTCGACGAGCTCGTCGAGGCCTACCTCGAGCAGGCTCGCGGGCTCGTCGACGGCGGCGCGGACGTGCTCCTCGTCGAGACGATCTTCGACACGCTCAACGCCAAGGCGGCGATCTACGCCCTGGAGACGCTCTTCGAGGAGCAGGACCGCCGGTGGCCGGTGATGATCTCGGGCACGATCACCGATGCCTCGGGTCGCACCCTGTCGGGGCAGGTGACCGAGGCGTTCTGGTACTCGGTGCGCCACGCCCGGCCGCTGGCCATCGGCCTGAACTGCGCCCTCGGTGCCGGAGAGCTGCGACCGTACGTCGCCGAGCTCGCGCGGATCGCCGACTGCTTCGTGTCCGCGCACCCGAACGCCGGGCTCCCCAACGCCTTCGGCGAGTACGACGAGACGCCCGAGGCGATGGCGCGCGTGGTCGGCGAGTTCGCGGCATCCGCTCTGGTCAACATCGTCGGGGGGTGCTGCGGCACCACGCCGGCGCACATCGAGGCGATCGCGGCAGCCGCGGCGCAGGGTGTGCCGCGGACCCCGGCCGTGGTGCCTCCGGCCCTGCGCCTGGCGGGGCTCGAGCCGTGTGTCATCGACGGCGACAGCCTGTTCGTCAACGTCGGTGAGCGCACGAACATCACCGGGTCGGCGCGCTTCCGGCGGCTGATCACCGAGGAGGACTACCCGACCGCGCTCGGAGTGGCCCGCCAGCAGGTCGAGGCCGGCGCACAGGTCATCGACGTCAACATGGACGAGGGGATGATCGACGGGGTCGCGGCGATGGACCGGTTCCTCAAGCTCATCGCCACCGAGCCGGACATCTGCCGGGTGCCGCTGATGATCGACTCGAGCAAGTGGGAGGTCATCGAGGCCGGGTTGAAGGTCACCCAGGGCAAGCCGATCATCAACTCGATATCGATGAAGGAGGGCGAGGCAGCCTTCCTCGACCACGCCCGTCTCGCCCGCAAGTACGGCGCCGCGGTCGTCGTCATGGCGTTCGACGAGGACGGCCAGGCCGACGACCTGGCACGCCGTCGCGAGATCTGCGGGAGGGCCTACCGGCTGCTCGTCGACCAGGTCGGCTTCCCGGCCGAGGACGTCATCATCGACCCCAACATCTTTGCGGTGGCCACGGGCATCGAGGAGCACGCGGCGTACGGCATCGACTTCATCGAGGCGACGCGCTGGATCAAGGAGAACCTCCCCCATGCACTCGTGTCCGGCGGTGTCTCCAACGTGTCCTTCAGCTTCCGTGGCAACAACGCCGTGCGCGAGGCGATCCACGCCGTCTTCCTCTTCCACGCCATCAAGGCCGGCATGGACATGGGCATCGTCAACGCCGGTGCCCTGCAGGTCTACGACACCGTCGACGTCAGGCTGCGCGACGCCATCGAGGACGTCGTGCTCAACCGACGACCGGATGCCGCCGACCGCCTGCTGACCATCGCCGAGGAGTACCGCGGCAGCGGGGACGTCGCCGACGAGACCGCGCAGGAGTGGCGCTCGCTGCCGGTTCGCGAGCGCATCACGCACGCGCTCGTGAAGGGGATGGACGAGTTCGTCGTCGACGACACCGAAGCGCTGCGCCTCGAGATCGAGCAGGACGGTGGGCGTCCGCTCGAGGTCATCGAGGGTCCGCTCATGGACGGGATGAACGTCGTCGGTGACCTCTTCGGCGACGGCAAGATGTTCCTGCCGCAGGTCGTGAAGTCGGCGCGCGTGATGAAGAAGGCCGTGGCTCACCTCATCCCCTACATCGAGGCCGAGAAGGACGAGGCAGCCCGCAAGCGCAGCAAGGGGCTGGTCGTCACCGCCACCGTCAAGGGCGACGTCCACGACATCGGGAAGAACATCGTCGGCGTCGTGCTGCAGTGCAACAACTACGACGTCATCGACCTCGGGGTCATGGTGCCGACCCAGAAGATCCTGGACACCGCCAAGGAGGTCGGGGCCGACATCATCGGCCTGTCCGGACTCATCACGCCGAGCCTGGACGAGATGGTGCGCGTCGCGGCCGAGATGGAGCGTCAGGGCTTCGAGATCCCGTTGCTGCTCGGGGGCGCCACGACCTCGCGGGCGCACACCGCGGTGAAGGTCGACGGGCAGTACCACGGCCCCGTCGTCTGGGTGAAGGACGCCTCGCGCTCGGTGCCGGTGGTCAGCCAGCTGTTGTCCGACGAGCAGCGGGGGCCCTTCCTCGACGGGGTGACCGCCGACTTCGACGCCATCCGCACCCGGCACGCCGCCAAGGCGGGCGAGCGACCGCTGGCGTCCTACGAGCAGGCGTGCGCCAACAGGCCCCAGCTCGACTGGGCGTCGTACCGCCCGATGCGGCCCCACCTGCTCGCGCAGCAGAGCACCGACCGCTGGTCGGGCCCGCCCGATGCCCACTGGCACCGCGCGGCGACCCAGTTCACCCGGGTCTGGGAGGACTTCCCCATCGGCGAGCTGCGCCCCTACATCGACTGGACGCCGTTCTTCTCGGCCTGGGAGATCAAGGGCCGCTACCCCGACGTGCTGAACAACGCGGCCACCTCGGAGCAGGCTCGCTCGCTGCTCGCCGACGCCAACGCCATGCTCGACCGGATGGAGCGTGAGCGCTGGGTACGCGCCCGCGGAGTCGTCGGCATCTTCCCGGCCAACGGGGTGGGCGACGACGTCGAGGTGTACGCCGACGAGGCCCGCACGACGGTGCTCACGACCTTGCGCGGCCTGCGTCAGCAGGGTCAGCACCGCGAGGGCGTGCCGAACAAGTGCCTGTCCGACTTCGTGGCGCCCAAGGACACCGGCCTCGCCGACCACATCGGGGCGTTCTCGGTGACGGCCGGGCTTGGGCTCGAAGAGCACCTCGCCGCCTTCAAGGCCGACCTCGACGACTACTCGGCGATCCTGCTGGAGAGCCTGGCCGACCGGCTCGCCGAGGCCTTTGCCGAGCGGCTGCACGAGAAGGTGCGACGCGAGCTCTGGGGGTACGCGCCGGACGAGCACCTGTCGATGGACGACCTCATCCACGAGCGCTACGCCGGCATCCGCCCGGCGCCCGGTTACCCGGCCTGCCCGGAGCACACCGAGAAGGAGACCCTCATGGCGCTCCTCGGCGGCGAGGAGCGCACCGGCATCCGGCTCACCGAGTCGATGGCGATGTGGCCCGGGGCGTCGGTCTCGGGCTGGTACTTCGCGCACCCGCAGAGCCAGTACTTCGTCGTCGGGCGGCTCGGGCGCGACCAGGTGGAGTCGTATGCCGAGCGCAAGGGCTGGGACCTGCGCACCGCCGAGCGCTGGCTCGGCCCCAACCTCGGCTACCAGCCCGAGGACTGACTCGAGGCTGTGGATGGCGAGCCGCCGGTGTCGGTGGCTCGGCATAGCGTGTGCTCCATGACTCCCGCACTGTCCCCGAGCCGCGCAGCGGACTTCAAGCAGTGCCCCCTGCTCTACCGGTTCCGGACGATCGACAAGCTCGAGGGGCCACCGTCGCCCGCCGCGGCCCGCGGCACGCTGGTGCACGCGGTGCTCGAGCACCTCTTCGACCTGCCGGCGGCCGAGCGAACCCCGGAAGCGGCGTTGGCTCTCGTCGAGCCCCGGTGGCTGGCCCTGGTCGAGGAGCGTCCTGAGCTGGCGACGATGCTGGACGACGACGAGGCACTCACGGCGCAGTCATGGTTCGCGGCTGCGGGCACTCTCGTCGAGCAGTGGTTCGAGCTCGAGGACCCCACGCGGCTCGAGCCCGCGGCCCGCGAGCTCTACGTCGAGACCGAGGTGGAGGGGCTGACCCTGCGCGGGTACGTCGACCGGCTCGACGTCGCGCCGGACGGGGCCATGCGGGTCGTCGACTACAAGACGGGCCGCTCCCCCAGCGAGCTGTTCGAGGCCAAGGCCCTGTTCCAGATGAAGTTCTACGCGCTGGTGCTGTGGCGGATCCACGGCACCATCCCGGCGCTGCTCCAGCTCGTCTACCTGGGCAACGGCGAGGTCGTGCGCTACGCCCCCGACGAGCGCGACCTGCTCGCCGTCGAGCGCAACGTGCGAGCCATCTGGGATGCCGTGGCGAACGCCGCGCGCACGGGCGACTGGCGCCCGCGCACCTCCCGACTGTGTGACTGGTGCGACTTCAAGGACCTCTGTCCGGCCTGGGGCGGCACCCCTCCCCCGCTGCCCGAAGGCGCCAGCACGCTTGCCCTGGACCCAGCCCGCTCGGGCGAGGCACTGCCCGCCGACGACTGACGCTGGATCGCTCCAGTGCATGTCGGAGGTTCCCCGGTGGCGCCATGGCGAGCCGATCGCCCGCCCGGCGCTGCGTCAGGGGCGTGCCGTTGCCCGGGCCTGTCGCCCCAGCTCGGCCAGCAGGCTCGGGGTGAGCCCGGCCAGTGACTCCAGGTGCACGGCGCCCGGCATCTCCGGCACCGTGACGACGTGCGGCACGGCCAGCGTCGGCACCCCCGCGGCGACCGCGGAGCGGACCCCCGTCGGCGAGTCCTCGATGGCCACGCAGTCCTCCGGCGACACCCCGAGCAGGCGCGCCGCCGCCCGGTAGGGCTCCGGGTGCGGCTTGCCGTGCGACACCTCGTCGCCGGTGACCACCACGTCGAAGGTGCCGTCGGGCAGCGCGCCCAGCACGGCATCCGCCAGTGTCCGCCAGGACATCGTGACGAGCGCGCTCGGCACCCCGTGCGCCTTGAGGTCCGAGAGCAGCTCGAGAGCCCCCGGACGCCACGGCATGTGCTCACCCACCTTGACGATGACGCGACCCAACATCTCGTCGACGATCTGCTCGGGTGACCACTCCACGGCGGAGTTGTCCCTGATGAAGGTTGCCGCGACGAGGAGGTCCTTGCCGACGAGCTGGTGGGAGAGCTCTTCACTCCACGTGCCCCCGTGCTCCTCGACGATGTCGTGCTCTGCGGCGATCCAGTAGGGCTCGGTGTCGACGAGGGTTCCGTCCATGTCCCAGAGGACTGCTGCGGGGAGGCTCATGGGGTCAGAGTGTAGGGAGCCGTAGGGTGGTGTTCCGACGACGAGGAGGCCCCGGTGATCGAGCTCGACGACCTGCCTGAACTGAAGGACGCGGTGATGATCGCGGCCTTCGAGGGGTGGAACGACGCCGGCGAGGCCGCGAGTGCGGTCATCGAGCACCTGGCCGACATCTGGGACGCCGAGGTGGTCGCGGCGCTCGACCCCGAGGACTACTACGACTTCCAGGTCAACCGTCCGCGCGTGCTGCTCGAGGGCGGCAAGCGCCGCATCAGCTGGCGCACCACCCGCGTGCTCATCGCGACCAACACCTCGCTCGGGCGCGACGTCGTGCTCGTGCAGGGCGTCGAGCCGTCCTTCCGGTGGCGCGCCTTCGCCATCGAGCTGATGGAGCTCGCGCAGGCGGTCGACGTCTCGATGGTCATCACGTTGGGTGCGCTCATGGCCGACGTCGCCCACTCCCGGCCGATCCCGGTCTCCGCCACGGCGGACAGCGAGGACACGCGGCACCGTCACGACCTCGAGATGAGCTCGTACGAGGGCCCGACCGGCATCGTCGGCGTTCTCGCGGATGCCGCGAACCAGGTGGGTATCGCGTCCGTCTCGGCGTGGGCGGCCGTCCCGCACTACGCCGGCCACTCCCCCTCGCCCAAGGCGACCCTGGCGCTCGTGAGCCGACTCGAGGAGCTGCTCGACGCGCCCATCGAGCACGCCGACCTCGACGAGGACTCGCGTGCCTGGGAGCGCGGCATCGACGAGCTGGCCTCCTCCGACAGCGAGGTCGCCGAGTACGTCGAGAGCCTCGAGGAGGCCCAGGACACCGCCGACCTCCCCGAGGCCAGCGGTGACGCCATCGCCAAGGAGTTCGAGCGCTACCTCCGTCGCCGCGGCACCGACGAGCCCTAGCTCGAGCGGGTCGCCGGGCGGTTCGCAAGGGAAGGTTCATGTTCGCAAGGGACATGAACCCTTACGAACATGAAGCTTCCCGCATCGGGCGGGAAAGTGGGGCGTGGTCAGAGGCGGATGCCGAGCACCGCGTCGATCGTGCGGGCCAGCACCCCGGGTGCAGCGGCGTCGTCCCACTGACCGGCCAGCGTCCGGTCGGCCCACGCGTCGACGGCGGCCAGCGCGGCCCCGGCGTCAAGGTCGTCGGCCACCGCCGCGCGTACGGCCGCGATCGTGGATGCCGGGTCAGCACCCTCGTTGACGGACAGCGCCTCGCGCCATCGCTCCAGACGCGCGACGGCGACCTCGAGCAGGTCGGGCGTGTAGTCCCACTCGGTGCGGTAGTGCTGGGCGAGCAGGACGAGCCGGATCGCCATCGGGTCGACGCCGTCGGCGCGCAGCCGTGAGACGAGCACGAGGTTGCCCTTGGACTTGCTCATCTTCTCGCCGTGGTAACCGACCATCGCCTGGTGCACGTAGTGCCGCGCAAAAACGTCACCACCGGTGAGCGCCACGGCCTGCACGGCGCTCATCTCGTGGTGCGGGAAGACGAGGTCGCTGCCGCCGCCCTTGATGTCGAACGGGTGACCCAGGTGGCCCAGCGAGATCGCCGTGCACTCGATGTGCCAGCCCGGTCGCCCGGCCCCGAGCACGTCGTCGTCCCACGACGGCTCCCCGTCGCGGGCGGCGCGCCACAGCAGTGGGTCGAACCGGCTGCGCTTGCCGACCCGGTCGGGGTCGCCGCCGCGGTCGGCGAAGACGGCATCCATCTGTTCGCCCGACCACCCGGAGACCTCACCGAACGTGGGGGCGCTCGCGAGGTCGAGGTAGACGTCGTCGCCGCTGCCCTCCTCCTCCGGCACGGGGACGCCGTAGGCCGCGCCGCTGGCGACGAGCGCACGCACGGCATCCGTGATCTCGGGCATCGACTCCACGACCCCGACGTAGGCCATCGGCGGGATGACGCCGAGTGCCGTCATGTCCTCGCGGAACAGGTCGATCTCCGAGGTCGCGAGCTCACGCCAGTCGCGGCCGTCACGAGCCGCTCGTGCGAGCAACGGGTCGTCGATGTCGGTCACGTTCTGCACGTACTCGACCTCGTGGCCGGCATCGCGCAGCGCCCGCCCGACGAGGTCGAAGGTCACGTACGTCGCGGCGTGCCCCAGGTGCGTCGCGTCGTACGGCGTGATGCCGCAGACGTAGAGCCTTGCGACCGGTCCGGGCTCGACCCGGCGCACGGAGCGGCTCTGGGTGTCGAAGAGGGCGAGGGGCTCACCCTGACCGGGCACGGCGGGGACGAACGGCGGGGGCCACGATTTCACCGGGCAAGACTACGTGTCGGGCGCTACAGGGCTGGCCAGGGGATCGCCGGCCACCCCGGTTGCGGAACCGGATGCCGTCTCGTGCGCAGGAGCGTTCGGACCCGGCCCTCGAGGGCGGCGATCTCCGGCGCCGTGAGGAGCGGCGCCAGCTCCTCGGCCAGCTCGCCGCTGAGCGCCGACAGCAGCGCGTCGAGGCGGCCGAGGTCGGCCTCGGGGATCTCCTGCCGCGCCCAGCCCCACAACACGGTGCGCAGCTTGGGCTCGACGCCGAGGCTGACTCCGTGGTCGCACCCGCGGACGATGTCGCCGTCGCGCATCAGGTGGCTGCCCTTGCGGTCGGAGTTGTTGAGCACCGCATCGAGGACGGCGACGGTGCGCAGGGCCGGCTCGGCGCTGTGCGAGACCACGACCGGCTCACCCTCGGGGGTCCGGCCCTCGAGCACGACGAGCCACCCGGGCGGCACGGCATCCGCCGCGGTGACGTCGACGAGCGGCTCGCGCTGACCCTCGAGCGGGCCGACCCACAGCTGGACCGATCCGTGACCGAGGGGGCCGTCGCGCAGCACGGTCGGCGGGACCACGTCGAAGCGACCGGCAGCGCTCACGAGGTACGCCGCGCGCTCGCGTGCGATGAGGGTGCCGTCGGGGTAGTCCCACAGGGGGCGCTCGCTGGCCTCGGGCTTGTGGATGGCCAGCACCGGTTCGGAGCCGTCGGTCGGGACCCCGATGGAGCACAGGAGGGCCCCGTTGGAGGAGTCGACGATGCGACCGACCGGGGTGAGCGCCCCGGTGGTCAGCAGGTCGACGAGCTCAGCGTCGGTAGCCGTTGGCACGGGGGCAGATGTGACCGGTCGGATCCAGCGGTTGGCCGCAGAACGGGCATGACGGACGGCCGGCACTGACGACCCGCGTGCAGCGCCGGGCGAAGGCCCGGGCCTGAGCTGGTGTCAGCACGACGCGCAGGGTCGTGACCTCGCCGACCCCTGCGACGTCACCCGCCTCGAGCGCCTCGAGCGCCTCGTCGTCCTCGGTCTCCGCCGGGTCCCGGTCGTGGCACTCGATGACGATGACGCGGCGCACCGGGTCCCAGGCCAGAGAGAGCGTGTCGACCCGGAACTCGTCCTCGATGGGTGTCGCGAGCGGGTCGACGTCACCGTCACCGAGGGGTTCGGTCGCCAACCCCTCGGCATGTTCGTCGAGGACGTCGTTGACGCGGTCTGCCAGCACGCTGACCTGCACCTTCTCGAGCGACACGGAGAACTGGGCGCCGTTGCCGCTGGCCTGGAGGAAGAAGGTCCGGCCGCCGGGGGGCCCGACGGTCCCGGCGACGAAACGCTCGGGTGGGTCGAAGACGGTGGTGGGCATGGCCACCACCCTAGATCGAGAACCCGGCGGGCAGCTCGAGGCGGTGTCGAGCCATGAGGGCCGCGTCGCCGAGCACCGCGCGGGTGGCGCCGTCGGCGACGACGGTGCCCTCGGACAGCACGACCGACCGCTCGCAGAGCTCGACGGCATACGGCAGGTCGTGGGTCACCATGAGCACCGTGACGTCCAGGGAGCGCAGGATCTCGGCCAGCTCACGGCGTGAGGCGGGGTCGAGGTTGGACGAGGGCTCGTCGAGCACGAGGATCTCCGGTCGCATGGCCAGCACCGTGGCGATGGCGACGCGACGGCGCTGGCCGAAGGACAGGTGGTGCGGGGCCCGGTCCGCGAGGTCGGCCACGCCCACCAGGGCCAGGGCCTCGACCACGCGGGCCTCGAGCTCGGCGCCGCGCAGCCCGAGGTTGGCCGGGCCGAAGGCGACGTCGTCACGCACCGTGGGCATGAACAGCTGGTCGTCGGGGTCCTGGAAGACGATGCCCACCCGCCGACGCACCTCGAGCAGGTTCTCGGGGCCGACGGGCAGCCCGGAGATGGTCACGCTCCCCCGCCCCGGCACGAGGATGCCGTTGAGGTGCAGCACCAGTGTCGTCTTGCCGGCACCGTTCGGCCCGAGCAGCGCAACCCGCTCGCCGCGGTGCACGTGCAGGTCAACGCCGAAGAGCGCCTGGTGACCGCCGGGATAGGCATAGGCGACACCACGAAGGTCGAGGACGGGGACGCTCACGGCATCCTCACCACGACGGATGCCGTGGCCGCCACGATCGCGGGCGACAGCGCGAGCGCCCACTGGGCCGGCGTGGTGACGACCTCCGCGAGGTCGGGCAGGCGACCGGTGAAGCCCCTGCT
>DATIAB010000322.1:0-6902 GCA_035458265.1 Ornithinibacter sp.
GATGAGGTTCGGAGCCGTCATCACGTATGCCACCGAGCGAGAGTTCGCCGAGCTCGCCGTCGTCGCCGAGGATGCCGGGTGGGACCAGGTCTTCTCCTGGGAGGCGGTCTGGGGGCAGGACGCGTGGGTCACCCTCGCAGCGGCCGCGATGACCACCGAGCGGATCCGTCTCGGCACCCTGCTCACCCCGGCCGCCCGGCACCGCCCGTGGGACCTCGCCTCGAAGGTGGCGTCGGTCGACCGGCTCTCTGACGGCCGGGTCACCCTCGGGGTCGGCCTGGGCGCCCTTCACGGCAACTGGCTGGCCTTCGAGGCCGACGAGGGCCGCGCGGTGCGCGCGGCCAAGCTCGACGAGGTGCTCGAGATCTACGCGGGCCTCATGGGCGGGCAACCGTTCTCGTACGTCGGCGAGCACTTCTCCGCCTCCCCGGTCACCGAGCTCGTCCCTCCCCCGCCGGTGCAGCGACCCCACCCTCCGGTCTGGTGCGTCGGGATGCTCGTTCCCGGCCGCACCCGTCAACGCTCCCTCGAGCGCGCCGCTCGGTGGCAGGGGGTCTTCCCCGCCGTCGCGGGCGGCAGCGTCGAGAACCCGGGGTCACACCTCACGCCCGGGGCCCTGCGAGAGCTCGTCGAGCGCATCGGCACACTGCGCTCGGATACCGGGCGGACCATGGAGGGCTACGACGTCGTCGTCGAGGGTGACAGCCACGGCACCTTCGGCACGGTCCGCCCGCCGGTCGACCAGTGGGCGGATGCCGGCGCCACGTGGTGGGTGGAGTCGTGGTGGGACCTGCCCGACTCCCCCGAGGGTCGTCTCGAGCTGCGGCGTCGCCTGGAACTGGGCCCGCGCCGGTGAGCGTCGTCCTGGTGCGCGAGGCAGTCGCGTCCGACGCCCCGGTGCTGGTGGAGCGACGTTCCCAGTGCACCGCGGGCGAGGCGCTGCCAGCGCGCTCACCGACGACCTCCTTGCGTGGTTCGCCAACGACACCGACGTCACGCGGGTCGACCTCTTCGCGACCGCAGCAGGGGCTCGCCTCTACGCCAGGCGTGGTTTCACCGCCCGGGCCTTCGCCGCCATGTGCCTGCCGGTCCTGCGCTGACCCGCGACCCGGGCGGGCCCGGCAGGGCCGTCTACTGGTCGGCCCAGTAGGCGGCGAGGGCCACCATCGACCACTCCCTCTCGGGGTCGGCCCGGTACAGCGGGTTCATGGCGAACGTGGTCAGGCGTGCCGACCCGGTCGCTGTGGTCCCGTGGGCGATCACGGCGGCCCCGGGGGCCGACGCCGACTGGGCATCCAGGAGCCACATCCCCGCTGCGAGGATGTCGCTCGGGTCACTCGGGAACCGGCCGTCGACACTCATCGTGGTGGGCACCGAGGTGAACCAGGTGGGGGGGTCCATGATCGCCGTGTCCTGGGCCGGGCTCGCACCCGTCACGGGGCTGGCTGTGCCTCCGACGTTGTCCCAGTTGACGATGCCGCTGCGGCCGCTGCCGGAGCGCGCGACCGCGGTCAGGCCGGACACCAGGCCACCAGTGGCGAGGAAGTTGGCGCCGTTGGCCCCTGCGCCGATGTACCCGCCGCCGGCGGCGAAGTACGCCTGCAACCGGGCGCGCGCCGTGGCGTTCGCGGCCGAGGGGTAGGCACCCGTGTTCCAGATGACGTCGTAGTCCGGCAGCGGGTCCGTGGGCGCACCGTTGAGTGCGCCGGTGCTCATGAAGGAGGGCGTGAACCCGAGGTTCTGCAGCGCCCACACGTCCTGGTTGGCGGTGCCGGTGAGCACGAGGATGCGCGGCATGCGGTCGATGGGCTCGGTGGCCGCAGTGGTGGAACCCGTCCGATGGAACCAGACGTCGTTGGCACGTCCGATCGATGCCAGGCGCACCTTGGTTGCCGGATCCGCGCCGAAGACGACCGTCCCGGTCGGCAGGACCTTCCCGGTCGCCGACGTCGACGGTTCGGTGGTCAGGCGGGCCGTCACCCCGTCATCCATGAGCGCGTTGAGGGTACGGACGGCGGTCGGCGAGTCGATCGCGAGCGCATACCCCTGCGCCGTGCCGGCCTCGACGCCCCCGAGCAGGTGACTGGCCTTGAGGATCCGGTTGGTCGTGGGGGCGAAGGAAGCATCCCGCTCCACGCGCACGACGTCGGCACCCCAGAGGTAGCCGTGGCTCCAGGCAGCCGGGGGTGCGTACAGGACGCTGATGTCCTCGGAGATGTCGGCCCCGAGGGACAGTGCGGTGTCGGCCAGGCCGCGAAGGGCCTGGGTCATCGGGACGACGTACGAGCCGGCCGGGTAGGTGGTGCCCTCCCAGGTGTACGCCTGCTTGAGCTGGTCGACGAGGATGCCGTTGACCAGGAGCCAGTCCACGAGCCGGTTCGCCTCGGGCTCGCTTCGCTGAGAGGCGCCCATCGGCACGATGTACGCCGTGGGGAACTCCTCCATCCAGTTGTTGTCGACGTCGAACGGAGGCTCGCAGCACTGCGGCCGGGCCGCGTTCGTCAGGCCTCGCTCGTAGCGCTCGAGCTGGTCGTACAGCAGGTCGGCGCGGTGCTCGATGTCGAAGGCCACGCTCGACCAGATGACGCTCTCCTGGATGATGCGCGCGCCGAGCCGCCCCCGGATGGCCGTCGAGGAGGGCGAGGTCAGGCAACCGGTGCCCGTCGTGTTGCACATCTCGATGGTCGACCCGTTCAGGCCGACGTGCTGGGCGTACATCGGCGTGTAGAAGGGTCCCCAGTCATCCCATCCCTCGGCCTCGGCCGGGCCCGGCGGATCACCGTCGGGGCAGATTCCGCTCTCGGGTGCGGGGTCGCCGTCGGAGCACCAGTCGTTGACGGGCCGCGTCACGGCGTAGCCGAGGTCATTGAGGGCAGCCTCGTTCGCGTCGACGCGTGGCTGGTTCCACTTCAGCCACAGGTCGTAGTCGATGCTGGGGTTGTGGGGCTTGGTCGTGGCCTCGATGAGCGTCGGCGTGACGTAGCCGTGCAGGTCCAGCACATCCGGCGGCAGCCACTTCTGGATGACCGAGACGGCCGCGTGCGTCTCGGGCTGTGACTGCGTCATGAAGTCGCGGTTGAGGTCGAAGCCGTTGCCGTTCGCCCGGGTCCCCGCGACCCGCCCATCAGGGTTCTGGATGACGTTGAACAGCAGGACCGAGTGGTCGAGCACCGCGTCGACCTCGTCGTCTGTCCCGTACGGCGTGGTGGCGAGCGTCTCCAGCGTCTCGAAGATCGCCTCGACCCCCTCGAACTCGTTGCCGTGGATCGCGCCCTGGATGAAGATCGGCACCTTGACGTCGTCGCCGAACGAGTCCAGCAGCCCCTGCCCTCGGACGGGATCCGTGAGGGCGACCCTGCGGACCTGCTGCCAGGCCTGGAAGTCCTGTCGCTGCTGGACCGTGTCCTGGGCGTTGACCGTGACGAGGAACAGGTCCCGGTCCAGCGCGGACTTCCCCATGACCTCCAGGCTCATCCGACCGTTGCTGGAGGCGACGATCTCCTCCAGCGTGCACCGGATCGCGTAGTACGGGATGTGCGGGAAGCTGCCGACCGGGTCAGCGGGGTCGGTGCCGTCCGGCAGGTTCTCGGCGGCGTCCGACGTCGGCGTCCCGCACCAGGGCGGCTCGGCGCCGGCACTGCCGGTGGGGGCGACAGCAAGCAGCGACACCATCGTCGCTGCTGCCACGGTCAGGGTCATCCAGCGGCGAGCCATCTTGGCATGATCCGCCTGCCGGGGCATGGCGTCAATGCCTCGGGCTCCCGGGAGCGAGCACGCCGCCCCGGTGAGCCGGGGCGGCGTGCGTCGTCAGGTGCGGGACGAGCGAGGAGTCAGTCGTCCTCGTCGAGCTTGATCGTCGCCGTCTGCTGCACCTGCGTGAGGAACTCGTAGTTCGTCTTGGTCTTGCGCAGGCGGTCCAGCAGCAGCTCGATGCCCTGCTGCGAGTCGAGCGCCGCGAGCACCCGGCGCAGCTTCCACATGATCCGAAGCTCCTCGGGAGCCAGGAGGATCTCCTCCTTGCGCGTGCCCGAGTTGTTGACGTCGACCGCGGGGAAGATGCGACGGTTCGCGAGCTGGCGGTCGAGCTTGAGCTCCATGTTGCCGGTGCCCTTGAACTCCTCGAAGATCACCTCGTCCATCCTCGAGCCGGTCTCGACGAGCGCGGTCGCGAGGATGGTGAGCGAGCCACCGTCCTCGATGTTGCGCGCGGCCCCGAAGAACTTCTTCGGCGGGTACAGGGCCGCCGAGTCGACGCCACCGGACAGGATGCGCCCGCTGGCCGGGGCCGCGAGGTTGTAGGCCCGCCCCAGCTTGGTGATCGAGTCCAGGAGCACGACGACGTCGTGGCCCATCTCGACGAGGCGCTTGGCGCGCTCGATGGCGAGCTCGGCGACGGTCGTGTGGTCCTCGGCCGGGCGGTCGAACGTCGAGGAGATGACCTCGCCCTTGACGGCCCGCTGCATGTCGGTGACCTCCTCGGGACGCTCGTCGACGAGGACGACCATGAGGTGGCACTCCGGGTTGTTCGTCGTGATCGCGTTGGCCAGCGCCTGCATGACCATCGTCTTTCCGGCCTTGGCCGGTGCGACGATGAGCCCGCGCTGGCCCTTGCCGATGGGGGCGACGAGGTCGATGATGCGCGTGGTGAGCAGGCCCTGCTCGGTCTCCAGCCGCAGCCGGTCCTGCGGGTAGAGCGGGGTCAGCTTGCCGAACTCGGGGCGGCTGCGGGCGTCGTCGGGCGACATGCCGTTGACCGTGTCGAGCTGGGCGAGCGGGGTGTACTTCGCCCGGTGGCTGCGCCCACCGGCGCTCTGGTGCTGCCCGTCATCGCTATCGTGGGACGCCTTGATCGAGCCGGTGACGGCATCGCCCTTGCGCAGGCCGTGGCGCTTGACCATCTGCAGCGGCACGTAGACGTCGCTGCTGCCGGGCAGGTAGCCCGTGGTGCGCACGAACGCGTAGCTGTCGAGGATGTCGAGGATGCCAGCGACGGGCACGAGGACGTCGTCCTCGGTGATCGGGGCGTCCGACGGCCCCTCCGCCTGGTCGACGCCGGTGCCCGGACGACGCTTGTCACGGTTGCGACCACGGTTGCGGCGACGGCGTCCACCCCGCCCGTCCTCGTCGTCGAAGCGGCCCTGTGCTCCCTGGTTCTGGGTGCCCTGGCTCTGGGCGCCCTGGCCCTGGGTGCCCTGGCTCGCGGTGCCCTGGGTGCCCTGGTTCGCGGTGCCCTGGCCCTGAGTGCCCTGCTCCTGGCTGCCCGGGGCCTGCTGGTCTCCCTGGCCGGACGCGGTGCCCGGCTCGTCGGTCGAGGGCTCGCGGCGCTCCACTCGCTCCTGGCGCGTCGCACGCTCACGAGTTCGGGAGTCGCCGCGCGCCGGGCGCTCGGCACGGTCGGTCGGCTCGGTGGCGGGGGCGTCCTGCACGGGCGCCTCGGTCGTGGCAGCGGCCGGGGTGCTCGCAGCAGGCTCCACCTCACGGCCGGTGCTGGTCGCTCGGCGGGCGCGACGCGGCTCGGTGGCGCTCGCCGGCCCACTCTCGCCGTTCTGGCGGGACTTGATGGCGGCGACGAGGTCGCCCTTGCGCATCTTGGAGGTTCCGCTGATGCCCATGCTCGAGGCCAGTCCCTGGAGCTCTGCCAACCGCATCGCGGTGAGCGCTCCGGAGCGACGCGGGCTGGCGCCTGCCGCCGATGCCTCAAGAGTGGTGGTGTCTGACACGAAGGATCCTTTCCCTCGCTCGTGGATGGCCTCGATACGGCCGATCTCGGGAGCCCACGTCGGGTCCGCAGCGCATGCTGAAGGGAGGCCCAGTTCGTGGTGGTCGACTCGCGGCAGGCAGCGGGAGGAAAGCCCGGCATCGGCTGCGGTCGCACCGTCACAGTAGCACCGACCCCCCGTCGTCACCGCCGACCGGTCAACCTCGTGACAGCACCGTGACCCGGGCTCCACGATCCGGGATGCCGGGAGTGAGGACCCGCCAGCCGTCCTCGCCGTGGGCGCGCACCGCATCGGTGTGCTCGCGCCGCGCCAGCACGAGCACCGACGGTCCTGCACCGGAGATCACGGCGGCGTGCCCCGCGGCCCGCAGCCGGTCGACGAGGGCCATCGACGCCGCGTACGACGGCCGGCGGGCCTCCTGGTGCAACCACTCGCGGGTGGCCGCCAGCAGGTGCTCGGGGGCCGCCCCCACGGCGTACGCGAGCAGGGCAGCGCGTGCCGAGTTGGCCGCGGCATCCGCGAGGCGCACCTGCTGCGGCAGCACCGACCGGGCCTTGGCGGTGGACAGCTGCACCTCGGGCGCGAAGACGACGGGGACGACGTCCGGGTGCACCGGGAGGTGCACCGTGGTCGTCGACGCCTGCTCGTCATCGGACCACGAGAGGGTGAAGCCGCCGTGCACGCTCGCCGAGGCGTTGTCGGGGTGCCCTTCGAGCCGGGAGGCCAGCGAGTTCGCGAAGCCGAGGTCCACGTCCTCCCCCGCCAGCCCGTCCGACACGTCGGCCAGTCCCTGCGCGGCCACGATGCCGGTGACGATCGCCGTCGCCGACGAGCCCATCCCCCGGCCGTGCGGCACCTCGTTCGTGCAGTCCAGCCGAAGCCCTTCGGGCGGCCGGACCCCCAGCTCGGCCCAGGCGACCATCATGGCCCGGTGCACGAGGTGCGTACCGTCCAGGGGCACGACCCCCGCGCCCTCACCGGCCACGGTCACGACGAGACCCGGGGATGCCGTGACGCTCGCCCGACAGGTGTCCCACACCCCGAGGGCGCAGCCGATCGAGTCGAAGCCGGGCCCGAGGTTCGCGCTGCTCGCCGGCACGCGCACCTCGACCTCGACACCGGCCCGAAGCCGCGCGGCGCTCACCCGTCGAGGCCCAGGGCCACCGCGACACTGAAGGCGTC
>DATIAB010000323.1:0-13305 GCA_035458265.1 Ornithinibacter sp.
CCCGGACCGCAGCAGCCGCACCGCGTGGTGCTCGGCAACCGAGTGGGCCAAGCTGGGAACCATCGCCGCGACCTGCCGCAACCGGTACGAGCGGCCCCGACGCGCGTGGACCCGGTACGACGTCGCAAGCTCTCCGTTTCCCCGCCAGTCCGCTCGCTCGCGGGCATCGTCGCCACCCGGCCCTTCGGTCCACACCGCCAGCCCACTGCTCGAGATCCCACCCACCGGCTCGAAGCGCAGCAGCCCGTCAGCGAGGTCGCCCTCAGGAGAGTCGACTCCCACGGTCCGTCGCTCCACCCGACCCGGCACACCCGCGGTGGACACCACCGCGGTCAGCGTGAGCTCACAGGCCCGCGACGCGGTCACCGACACCTCCTGCAGGACCAGCGCGGGGTGCGAACGGCTGGCGAACGTCAGGACCTCGACATCGAGCAGGGTTCCGTCCAGCTCGGCGCGGAAGGTGCTGTGCAGCTCACCACAGGCGAAGTCATACCGCTGCTCGATTCCACCGGCGCACTGCGGCCACTCGGAGAGCCGGACGCCGCCCACGGCGAGATCGCCGGCGAGCGGATAGGGAGCCTGCGGGGAGTACTCGATGCCCAGCACCGGGTGCAGGGCGGCGAGGCCGTTGAGCATCGCGACACCCGGCTGCAACGGGACCGCCGGTACGCGCAAGCCGATCACCCCGTTGGAGACGTACGCCGGCAGCTGGTCACCACCAGGACCCGGCACCGGTGGCGGACTGATCGGGACGGCCGAGGACATGCCGCTCTCCTACCCTGCTTCGCGCGCACCAACCGATCGCCTCGCCCCACGCCGAAGACGGCGGTCACCGGGGTTGTCGAGCGCCGACGGTGGGTATGGGAGTGGCACCATGCCGCTGGAACCGTTGCCCGAGACCCGCCAGGCCCTGCTCAGCCTGGGTCGGTGGTCCGAGCACGACCTCACCGCAGAGCTGGTCCACCTGGGAGAGCTGGCCGAGGAGATCGTGCCGAACCTCGTCGGGTTGAGCCTGGCGCTGGTCAGGGACGGGCTGACCTTCACGATCGCTGCCACGGGCGAGTACCTGAGGTTGCTGGACGCCATCCAGTACGCCTTCGGCGGCCCGTGCGTCGACGCCGCACTCCACGACTCGACGGTCCTCAGCGGTGACAGCGATGCCGGCCTGATGGATGAGCAGCGGTGGGTGCAGTTCGCTCGGGTCGGTGCCGCTCACGGGGTGATGAGCACGCTGTCCATGCCGATCCACGCGGCCGGTCTCGTGGTCGCCGGGGTGAACCTGTACGCCAGGACCCCCAACGCGTTCGCAGGGCGCGAACAACGGCTGGCAGATCTGCTCGGCACGTGGGCTCCGGGTGCCGTCCACAACGGCGACCTGACCTTCTCCACTCGCGAGGCGGCCCGCGACGCCCCGCGCGCCGTGCAGGACAACAGCGTCATGGATCACGCGACGGGCGTGGTGATGGCCGCGCACGGCGTCGACAGGGCGGCGGCCCGCCAGATCATCGCCGACGCCGCCCGGCGGGCGGGCCAGGACTCGCTGTCCGTGGCACGCGAGCTCGTGCACCCCTACCTCCAGGACAACTCCCGATGACAGCGCAGTCCCACGACACGCCTCGTGAGGGTCAGGTGCTCGGAACGGTCCCGCAGGTGGACCTGCGGGAGGTGGCGCGCGTCATGCGGTCGCTGTCGAACGAGATCACCCACGACGACCCCCAGAGCCCGCTGCAGCGTCTGGTCTGCGTGGCCGTCGAACGTGTCCCGGGAACCCGCTGGGCGAGCGTGAGCCTGTTGCGCTCCGGGAAGTTCACCACCCCCGCAGCGACCGACGAGGCCGCCACCCGCGCCGACGCGCTGCAGTACGAGATCGGATCCGGGCCATGCGTCGACGCAGCCCTGGACGACTCGGTCTACGTGACCGGCGACGTCACCACGGGAGTCCGGTGGCGAACATGGGGTGAACGTGTCGCCGCGGAGGTGGGCGTGCACAGCGTCTTCGCGCAGCGCCTGCACCTCCTGGACGGTACGCCCCTGATCGCCAGTCTGAACATCTACTCGGACCAGCGTGCCGCCTTCGACGACCACGCCGTCGGCATGGGCCTGGTGCTGGCCACCCATGCCGCGCTCATCCTCCGCGAGACCACGGCCAGGGGCCGAGCGGACCATCTGACGCGCGCCCTGGAGAGCAACCGGGAGATCGGGGTCGCCATGGGAATCCTCATGCGCCAGCACCGGCTCACCCGCGACCAGGCATTCGACCTGCTCCGTGTTGCCAGCCAGGACTCCAACCGCAAGCTGGCCGACATCGCGTCGGACGTCGCGGAGACCGGGGAGCTCTCGATCCGGCGGCGGGCCGGCTCGAACCCCTGATCAGCCTCGTCGACGGTTTGCGGCGCGCCCGAGGGGGGAAGAGTAGGGGTGGTGTGGTACGGAGAGGAGGAGGTCATCGTGGAGGTGATGATCTGGTTTCTTGCCTACCTCGTGCTGATCCTTGCCATGGCACGGTGGCGGGACCATCTCGACGCCTCTCGAACCACGAAGCGGCGACGGACCACCAGAGCACGAAGCGCTGGGGTGTCCCGTCGGCAACAGGTGGCACTGCGACCAGCGCGAGGTGCCCTTCGGCACGCTCACCGGCGGTCCTGACCGTGCCTGAGCTGGCCTGTGAAGCGCCGAGCCCACACGCGCGGCGATGCTCGTCCGCGCGGTTGGATGAATGGCATGTTCTTCCCCGGCTTCGATGAGTGGGACCAGGAGCTGGCCACCGGGGTCCGCCTGCACGGCAGGTCTGGTGGCAGTGGCCCACCGGTGGCCCTGCTTCATGGGCATCCTCGCGCTCACACGACGTGGTACCGCGTCGCGCCGCTGCTGGCCGAACGGGGCTTCACGGTGGTGTGCCCGGACCTGCGTGGCTACGGCCGTTCGGCGAAGCCGGACCCCGATCCCGCCCACACGACGTACAGCGATCGGTCGATGGCCAGTGACGTGCTCGCGCTGATGTCCATGCTCGGACACCACGAGTTCGCCGTGGTCGGACATGACCGGGGCCAGGGAGTTGCCTACCGCTGCGCTCTGGACCATCCAGACCTCGTTCGCGCCCTCGCGGTGCTGGACGGGGTGCCGATGGCAGAGGCGGTCGAGCGGGCCGACTCCAGGTTCGCCACCAGGTGGTGGCACTGGTACTTCTTTGCCGGCTCACCCCACGCCGAACGAGTCATCACTGCCGACCCGGTCGCCTGGTACGGCTTGGGCGAGCAGATGCGGCACGCGATGGGGCAGGAGAACTTCGCCTACGTCGCAGCAGCGATCCAGGATCCCCACACCGTGCGGGCCATGCTCGAGGACTACCGGGCCGGCCTGTCGGTGGACCATGCCAACGACCTGGCCGACCGTGAGCACGAACACAGGATCACGTGCCCCACCTTGGTGGCGTGGTCCATCCATGACGACATGGAGGACCTGTACGGCGACCCTGCTGCCATCTGGCGAACCTGGGTGGATGCCCCGATGCACACCGCGCGGATCGACAGCGGTCACCACATGGCCGAGGAGAACCCGGAGCAGCTGGCAACAGTCCTCGCCACGTTCCTGGCGTCCACCCCCAGACATGATGGTCTGACGGGAGAGGCGCGGTGAGGATGTTCTGAAGGGAGATGCGCGGTGAGTGACTCGACGGCGTTGCTCCTGGCCTGGCTGGAGTTCACGTCCGTCCTCGGCGTGCTTGCTCTCCTGCTGCTGAGGAGCAGGCCGTGAGCCGGTCGCGGCTCGGCCGCGCGCCGAGCGGATGGTCGGGGCGTGCGGGCTGGGTCGCCCTGGCGGCCGTCCTGCTCCTTGCGACCGGGTGCGGATCCGACTCGGGCGCGGTCTACCGCGACTCGGCCGTCCGGGCGCTCGAGGGCACTCTGAGCGAGGCACGTACTGCCGAGCTCGCCGGACGCCTGTGGGTCGCCGGCCGCTCGACCCACTCCTTCGCCCTTGTCGTCGTGGGCGACAGCGACACGGCCATGGGCGCTGATGCCGCCTGGTTCGAGGAACAGCAACCGCCTCGTCCCGGGGACGACCTCGTCCGCCGGCAGACGACGGACGCTCTCGATGCCGCCTCCTCCTCCGTCCAGGCGGTGCGCATCGCGGTGGATCGACGGGACGTCCGCGCGACCCGGACCGCCCTGGAGGAGCTGGGGTCGGCCTGCTCCGACCTCGCGACGCTGGCGGAGCGGCTCTCGTGAAGCGCCTGTTCGCCGTCGCCCTCGGCATCCTCACCGCCATCGGTGGCTTCGTCGACATCGGCGACCTGGTCACCAACGCCACCGTCGGGTCGCGCTTCGGCCTGTCGCTGGCGTGGGTGGTCGTCGTCGGGGTGCTGGGCATCTGCGTCTTCGCCGAGATGAGCGGCCGGGTCGCCGCCGTCAGCGGGCGGGCCACCTTCGACCTCATCCGCGAACGGCTCGGGCCGCGGGTCGGGCTGACCGCGCTGGTCGGCTCGATGGCGGTCACCTTCCTCACGTTCACGGCCGAGATCGGCGGCGTCGCGCTGGCCCTCGAACTGGCCTCGAGCATCCACTACCTGCTGTGGGTCCCCGTCGTCGGTGTGCTGGTGTGGATCGTGCTCTGGCGAGTGAAGTTCGCCGTGCTGGAGAACACCTTCGGGCTCGCCGGGCTGGCCCTGATCATCTTCGCCGTCGCGGTGTGGAAGCTGGGACCCGACTGGGGAGCGCTGGTCGCCGAGGCCACCCACCCGTCCGTGCCCTCGACGGAGGACGCGACCACCTACTGGTTCTACGCCGTCGCCCTCTTCGGCGCGGCGATGACCCCCTACGAGGTGTTCTTCTTCTCCTCCGGTGGGGTCGAGGAGAAGTGGGGCGCCGACAGCCTTCGCACGATGCGTGCCAACGTCTTCCTGGGGTTCCCCCTCGGGGGGCTGCTCTCGGTGGCGATCGCGGCCGCTGCCGCGATCGTGCTCCGACCACAGGGCATCGAGGTCGCCAGCCTCGGCCAGGTGGCCCTTCCCGTGATGGTCGCCTTCGGGAAGCTGGGGCTGGTGGTGGTGCTCGTGGGCTTCTTCGCCGCCACCTTCGGAGCGGCCTGCGAGACCGGGCTGTCCGTGGGGTACTCCATCGCGCAGTACTTCGGCTGGCAGTGGGGCAAGTTCGTCGAGCCCTTGCGTGCCGCCCGGTTCCACACCGTGGTGCTGCTGTCGTGCGTGGCAGGCGTGGGCATCCTGCTCACCACAGTCGACCCGATCCTGGTCACCGAGTACTCCGTGGTGTTCAGCGCGGTGGCCCTGCCCCTGACCTACTTCCCGATCCTCGTCGTCGCCAACGACCGCACCTACCTCGGACGGCACGTGAACGGCCCCGTCGCCAACGTGCTCGGGTCGGCCTACCTGGTCGTGGTGGTGGTGGCCTCCGTGGCGGCCATCCCGCTGATGGTCCTGACCGGAGCGGGCCAATGACCCGCGACACCCGACCAGGACAGCCGATCGAGGCCGGCACCCCGCTGGCGCTCGGCCTGCGGCTGCTCGACCACCAGCTGCTGGGCCGCGACCAGGAGATGCTCGGCAACGTCGACGACGTGGCCCTGCAGGAGCACGACGGCAGCCTCGTCGCCGTCGGGCTCCTGCGGGGTCCAGGCGCCTGGGCCCACCGCCAGCCGGGTGCCCTCGGCCGGTGGGGACGCGCGATCTGGCGGCGGCTCGACCCTCGTGAGGAGCCCGTACCACTGGTGCTGCCGATGGACCACGTGCTCGCCATCGGTTCGGCCGTGCACGTCGACCGATGGGCGGATGCCTACCTCGCGGGCGCCGACGGGCTGGAGCTGTGGCTCCGTCGGCACGTCGTCGGGAAGATTCCCGGCGCCCGCGGCGGTGAGCACCCGTTCGGGGCCGACCTGTCGTCGGCGCCGCGTCATGACTCCGACCTCGACCTCGCCTCCGACATGCACCTGCTCAGCACCTTGCTGGGGGCGTCGGTCGTGGGTGGCGACGGCGGGGATGCCGGGCGCGTCGTCGAGGTGCGGGCCGTGCAGGCCACGACGATGTCATCACGGGTCGGGCCACTGGTCGTGACGTCGATCGTCCACGGTCCGCGCCGCCTCGGCGGCGAGCTCGGCTACCGGGAGGACCCGGAGATGGGCCCGTTGCCGCTCGGGGCCGCGTTGCGGTGGTGGCACCGCGGTGACGTCGAGACGGCCTGGGAGGGCGTGCGGTCCGTGGACTGGGCGGCATCCCGGGTCCACCTGCGCAGCGAAGGGGGTAGGTGACGCCAGGGGGGCGCCACCCTCCCGGACGACGACGGCGGGACTCGCACGCTCGTCCTGTCACCTCGTCAGAGTGGCACGTGCGGTTGAGGGCGGCCGGCAACCGGAGTGTTCGCAACCCGTTCAAGCGCGCCGGTGCGGACCATACTGACAGTGAGAGTTACTGGATTGTCACCGGAGGTCGACCCGATCATGGAAACCCGTGAAGAGATGCGCACCGGGCCCGGGGTGGTCCCGAGGCTGGACCTTCAGGAGGTCGCGGAGGCGATGCGTTCGCTGTCCGAACGGTCCGCCGCCGACCACGGCGGGTCGCCGCTGGATGCGGTGGTCCACATCGCCGTGGAGCAGGTTCCCCGGGCGTCGTGGGCCAGTGTGACCATGCTGCGTGGAGGGTGCTTCAAGACTCCTGCCGCCACTGACGAGGCCGCCACCCGCGCCGACCTGTTGCAGTACGACATCGGTTCGGGGCCGTGCGTGGATGCCGTGCTCGACGACTCGCTGTACGTCACCGGCGACGTGGCGGCCGACTCCCGGTGGCCGGTGTGGGGCCAGCGGGCAGCGGCCGAGGTCGGGGTCCGGAGCGTGCTGGCGATGCGGCTGCACCTGCACCGGGAGGACACCGTCATCGCCGGGCTGAACATCTACGGCGTGGAGCGTGACGCCTTTGACGACCACGCCGTCGGCATGGGGCTGGTGCTCGCGACCCACGCGTCGTCGGTGGTCGGTGAGATGCTCGCGAGCGACCGGGCCGAGAACCTCATGAAGGCGCTGGAGAGCAACCGAGACATCGGGGTGGCGATGGGGGTGCTCATGCAGACGCACCAGTTCACCCGTGAGCAGGCGTTCGACGTGCTGCGGGTGGCCAGCCAGGACACCAACCGCAAGCTGGCCGACATCGCGGCGGAGGTCGCCGAGACCGGCGTGCTCGAGATCCGGCGGCGACCGCCGGTGGCTGGTGGAGCAACCAGCACCGCCTGAGTCTCGCGGACCGGCATCTGACCAGGGTGAGGGGCCGCACCCACGGTGACCCCTCACCCGGTCCCGGCCCCATCCGGGCTCACCCCTGCTGAGCGACGGCGGGCGGGTTCAGACGGAGCGGTTCACTCGCTCGGTCAGACTGACGGGGTCGATGCCCTGCTCCTCGAGCAACCGGTCGATCTTGACCTCGATGCGCTCGTCGCTCTCCTTGGACTGGGAGGACCCCCAGAAGAACAACAGGGTCAGCCCCGCCGCCTGCCAGATGAGCTGGAGGAACTCGGACTGCCAGTTCTCGAAGGTCGAGGCGAGGAACTGTGCCGTGAAGTCCGGCCACTCGAACGCCCGACCGTGGTCGGCGTTCTCGTTGCGCACGACCATCAGCTGGGTGACGAACTGCCCGACCCACGACAGCAGGAACAGTGCCGCGGTGACCAGGCCGAACCCGTACGCCTTGCTGAACGAGGGCTTGCCCCGGCTCCCGTGAGCGGCGAGGAGACGGGGCACGTCACCCTTGGTCCCCTGCCTGGCTGTTGCCTTCTTCGACGCCTTGCGGCTCTCACCTCGCATCGCCGTCTCCGCCATGGCTCACCTCCTGGTGTGTACAGGCCCTGTCGACGGGTGCCTGTCGGGTCGTTCTCACAGGGCCCTACCCGAGTCCTGGCGCTCCGAAACGACCCGGAGCACCCGTGCCGTGGTCGTTCAGGCGACTACCCTCCGATGGCAACGGGTACGGACGGACCATGGCCTCTCGGCTCATCGACCCTGCAGAAGGAGGCGCCGTGGTGGACATCGACGACCTCTTCGTCCGGTTGGCCGTGGGGCTGGGCGCGGGCGACGACCCGCGTGCTCCCATCCCTCAGCGACTGTGCGCCTCGGCCGCCGAGATACTCGGCTGCCACGGCGGCGCCATCACGATGGCGTACACCCGGGTCGAACGGGTCACCCTGTGCACGACCGATGACACGGCCAAGATCCTCGAGGAGGCCCAGGACGTCACCGGGCAGGGGCCCGGAGCCGACGCCTTCTCCACCGGGTCCTACAACCGTCTCGACCTCCTGGACACCGGTGTTCCCGACCCGCGGTGGCCCCTTCTGGCGTCTGGCACGTTGACGGCGCTGGCACCCGTCGTCGTCCATGCGTTGCCCATGGTGCACGGCGCCCACGTGCTCGGCGTCCTGACCCTGCACCAACGCGGTCAGCACGGCCGGGTCGATCTCGATGCCGCGCTGGCCGTGGCCGAGATGGTCGGTGCCGCACTGCTCGCGGACGGCCCGAGCCAGCACGAGCTGGGCCAGGGACCGTGGGCGGAGCGCGCCGAGGTGCACCAGGCCACGGGGATGGTGGTGGCGCAGCTGCACATCGGCGAGCGCGATGCCCTCGCCCTGCTCCGCGCACACGCGTACTCCCACGGGCACAGCGTCGCGAGCAGCGCTCACGCCGTCATCACGAGGCGGCTGGTCTTCTCCAGCACCCCCGGGGCCGGGATCGAGTCGACCTGACCCCCGGTTCACGGCCGACGCAGCGGGTAGGGAGAGGACACCCGATCCAGGAGGCCTACCCGTGACCACGTCACTGCTCGAACCCCGATCCGCGAGGCGCACGCCTCGTCCCGCTCGCGTGGTCGTCACCGGAGGCGCGGGCTTCCTCGGCAGCCACCTGTGCACGGCCCTCGTGGAACGCGGGCACGACGTGGTGGCACTCGACAACTTCGTCACCGGGTCTGCGGCCAACGTCGCCCACCTCGGCGAGTCACCACAGTTCCGGCTGGTGCGCTGTGACGTCACCGACTACCTCCACGTCCCGGGCCCGGTGGACGTCGTGCTGCACTTCGCCTCCCCTGCATCACCGGTGGACTACCTGCGCATTCCGATCGAGACGCTCAAGGTCGGTTCTCTGGGCACGTGGCACGCCCTCGGCCTGGCCAAGGACAAGGGCGCACGCTTCGTCCTCGCCTCGACCTCGGAGGTGTACGGCGACCCGTTGGTGCACCCTCAGTCCGAGACCTACTGGGGGCACGTCAACCCGATCGGGCCACGCGGGGTCTACGACGAGGGCAAGCGGTTCGGGGAGGCGCTGGTCACGGCCTACCGCGAGCACGAGGGGGTGGACACCGGGATCGTGCGGATCTTCAACACCTACGGACCGCGGATGCGCCCGTTCGACGGCCGGGCCATCCCCACCTTCATCCGGCAGGCTCTCGCCGGAGACCCCCTCACGGTTGCGGGCGACGGCTCGCAGACCCGCTCGGTCTGCTACGTCGACGACCTCGTCACCGGAGTCCTCGCGTTCGCCGCGACCGGCCACCCCGGCCCGGTCAACCTCGGCAACCCGCACGAGCTGACCGTGCTCCGCATCGCCGAGGACGTCGCCCGCGCGGTCGGGTCGGGCTCAGCCATCGAGCACGTCCCCCTCCCCGTCGACGACCCCCGAGTACGTCGCCCGGACACGTCGCTGGCCAAGCGCCTGCTGGGCTGGCACCCGAGCGTCCCGTGGCGCGAAGGACTAAACCGAACCGTCGAGTGGTTCCGCGCCGCCGAGCTGGCCGGTCAGGGTCGGCCGTCGACCGTGACGACGGGGCTGGGGTCGCAAACGGCGTGACGTTCGCGCTCGGCGAGCACCGACTGCGCCGCCTCGAGCACGTCGTCGACGGCGATCCGGTCCAACAGGGGGTCCAGCAGCACACCGTGCGGGTCACCCGGGCGCAGTCCGTCGGCCTCGGGGTCGCCCGCCCACAGGACACGGTGCAGTGCCAGGTCCACTCGCGGACCCCAGAGGGCCGGTGACACCGGCCCGAACAGCACGACCGACGGCCGACGCAGGGCCGTCGCCAGGTGCGCCACACCCGTGTCCCCGCTGAGGACGGCTGCCGCGCTCCCGACGACCCGGGCCAGCTCGGCCAGCCCCGTGCGACCGGAGCCGTCCACGACCCCCTCGACCCCGTCGGCCACCTGCGCGCACCACGCCCTCTCACCCGCGCTTCCGGTGACCACGACCCGCCGGCCCTGCGCGGCAAGCACCTGCGCGACGTGCCTCCAGCGCGCAACGGGCCAGCGCCTCGCCGGAGCGGCCGCCCCCGGGTGGATGACCACGTGGTCCGAGGGCTCGCCGACCGGAGGCAGGACGAGGTCCTCGGGACCGCAGGGACCTCCGGCACAGCGCACCAGACGGACCCACCGATCCACCTCGTGCTCGTCAGCGCACCATCGGGGTCCTTCGTGGTGTCCGACCGTCGGACAGGAGAAGGCGAACAGCCGCCGGGCTCCCGATCGCGCGAGCACCTCGTGGCTGCGCGGACCACGTCCGTGGAGGTTGACCGCCACTGACGGCGTGGGCACCAGCGCCGGAAGCCGAGCCGCATCGGCGAGGTCGGTGACGACGACGACGTCGTCCACCACCCCCTGGGAGACCAGCCAGTGACCGATCGGGCCGGGCGCCGCCAGCAGCAGGCGCGAGTGCGGAAACGCCCGACGTAGCCCGCGCAGGGCCGGGACCGATGCCAGGAGGTCCCCGAGCCCCAGCGCGCGGAGGACGAGGAGGTCGCTCACGGCCAGGACGACTCCTCCGAGGACGTCACGACCAGCTCGCGGACCTCGCAGCCCGGTGGCTGCATCAGGGCCATGAGCACCGTCGCGGCGACGTTCGCCGGGTCGTTGAGCGGCGCGTCGGGAGGCGGTCGGTACTGCTCCGCACGACCGTCGAAGAACGGGGTGCGCATGCCACCGGGCACGAGCAGCGTCACGGCGACCTGCCCGGCAAGCTCAGCTGCGAGCGCCCGGGTGAAGCCCACCACGCCGAACTTCGAGGCGCAGTAGGCGGTCGCGTCGCCGACGGCTTTCAGCCCCAGCGTCGACGCGACCGTCACCACGCGGCCGTCGCGGGCCTTCAGGTGCGGCAGCGCAGCCCTGATGACCGCCACCGTGCCGAAGAGGTTGACCCGAACGACGTGCTCCCACTCCGCCGTGGTCACCCCGTCGAGCGGCCCGCACACGTCGGTGCCTGCAGCGGTCACCACGGCGTCCGGGGGCCCGACCCGTGCCACGAGCCTCTCGACCGCCGCGGCGGCAGTGGCCGAGTCCGCCAGGTCGGCGGCTGCGAAGACGATGGCGGGGTCGGGGGGCGGGGTGCGGTCAATCACCGCGGGGATGCCGCCGGCCGCCGAGACGGCAGCGGTGACGGCGGCCCCGAGGCCACTCGAGCCACCCGTGACGAAGACCGTTCCGGGACGCCCCGGCACCGGCTCACCTGCGACGCTCATCGCACCTCTCCCGCCAACGTGGTCTGCAGGATGTCGGTGGTCGACCGCCCGGGGAGGTGCGGCAGCAGCACGACTCGACCACCCCAGGAACGCACGAGCGGCGCCTCCACCAGGTCGCAGTCCTCGTAGTCACCGCCCTTGACCCAGACGTCGGGCCGCAGCGAGCGAAGGGCCTGGCACGGGTCGTCCTCCTCGAAGGTCAGCACCGCGTCGACGCACGACAGGGCCCGCAGCACGCGCGCCCGGTCGTCCTGCGTGTGCACGGGGCGACCCGGGCCCTTGAGCCGGGCCACCGACTCATCGGAGTTCAGCAGCACGACGAGTGCGTCCCCGAGGGCCCGGGCCGCCTCGAGCATGCTCACGTGACCGGCGTGCAGCACGTCGAAGCAGCCCCCCGTCGCCACGACGACACCACCCCGGCGCAGGGTCGCCAGGGTGTCGAGGGGTCGCTGCCCGACGGCCATCGGCTCGCGGTCATCCGCCTGCGCGGCCCGAAAGCCCGAGGTTCCGCCGCGGGCGACGAACGCACCGGCGCTGGCCACGGCCTCCGTGACCGCCTCCGTCGTCGTCCGGCCCCCCGCGAGGGCCACCGCTGCAGCGGCCGCGAAGCAGTCACCGGCGCCGCACGGGTCGCCGTAGACCGGCACCGCGGGAACCAGCAGCGGCTCATTCGTCGCACGGGCGAGCCAGGCACCGTCCCGGCCGACCGTGACGGCGACGGCATCGGCCGACCACCGCCGGACGAGCTCGCGCGCGACGGCCTCGCCGGAGGGGACCGGCATCCGGGCCCGGCGGGACGCCTCGTCGAGGTTGGGCGTGACCAGGGCACACCCGGGCACCGGGTCGGGACCTCGCGGGTGGGGGTCCCACACGACCGGTCGGCGCGCTGCCCGCCGAGCCAGCTCGGCCCGGATGCCGCGGTGCTGAGTCGTCCCTCCGCCGTAACAGGAGACGAGCACCACGTCGGCCGTCCGGATCGCGGTGACGGCGTCCGGTGGCAGGTCGCCCACGGGGCACCCGGGACCACCGGCGTCGATGCGCGCGATCGACTCTCCGGACGCCCGCAGGCGACTCTTGGTGCGCGTGGCACCGTCGTGGCCCAGCGCCAGCACGCGCACGCCGGCGTCCTCGAGGTGGGTGCGCACCTCGAGGCCGTCGGCATCCTCACCCAAGGGGGTGATGAGCGTGACGTCGGCGGGGCCGGTGCACAACAGCGCGGCCAGGCCGGCACCGCCGGGGCCGGACGTCACCCGGGTGACGTCGACCACGGGTGCGGGCGAGTCGGGGCAGGCGCGCTCCACCCGACCGTCGATGTCACGATCGAGCAGGGTGTCGCCGACCACGACGACGTGCGGCCGCGGGCTCATGACGCCTGCCGGCACACCGGGCCGGCCTCCATGAGCCCCCGCTGGAGGAGCGCGTCGTCGAGGGCCGCGCACAGTCCGTGGATCGCGACGAGCTGCACCTCCTGAACGGCAGCGGTGCTCGGCGCGTCGATCGTGAGCACCTCGTGGGCCGCCGCGGCGAGGGGGTTGGGACCCGGGCCGGTCATGGCCCACACCCGCAGGCCCAGCTCGCGGCCGCGACGTGCCGCGTGAACCACGTTGCTGCTCGTGCCACTCGTCGACAGGAGCACCAGGACGTCACCCGGCCTGCCGTGCGCCTGCACCTGTCGTGCGAACACCTCGTCGGGCCCGTAGTCGTTGAGGATGGCGGTGAGGCTGGAGGTCTCGGCACACAGCGAGATGGCCGAGAGCGGGCGACGGTCCGTGCACCAGCGACCGACGAGCTCGGCCGTCAGGTGCTGTGCCTCGGCC
>DATIAB010000324.1:0-5242 GCA_035458265.1 Ornithinibacter sp.
CACCAGGGTGCTGTCCTCACCGTCGAGCCCGAAGCCGTCGGCGAGGTTGGCCGCGAAGGCGTTCGAGGCGGTCGAGGCCGAGGTGATGCCGGAGCACATGACCGTGAACGCCACGATGAAGGTCAGGAAGTGGATGCCGAAGGCTTGTGCGTGTAGAGCGCGGCACCGGCGGCCTTCGGGTACTTCGTCACGAGCTCGAGATAGCTGAAGGCGGTGACGAGGGCGACGGCGAAGGCGACGATGAACGGCGCCCAGGCTGCTCCCCCGACCTCGCTCGCGACCCGCCCCGTCAGCGAGTAGACCCCGGTGCCGAGGATGTCCCCGACGATGAACAGCGAGCAGCTTCGGGCTGATGGCCCGTTTGAGCTCGGTGCGCTCCTCCCGGGTGCGGAGGAATCTCCCTCACACGTCGATGCGCTCGCGGTCCAGGGCATGGGCGGACTCGATGATGAAGTCCTTGCGAGGCCCCACTTCGCCACCCATGAGGAGCTCGAAGACCTGCGTGGCCGACTCGAGGTGCTCCGCGGTCACCTTGCGCAGCGTGCGGTGCGCCGGATCCATCGTCGTCTCCGCGAGCTGGTCGGCATCCATCTCGCCCAGGCCCTTGTACCGCTGGATCGGCTTGATCTTCCTGCCCCGCCTTGCGAGTGCTGCCGTGGTGCGGCGCATCTCGGCCTCGGAGTAGGTGTAGATGACCTCGTTGGCCCTGGAGCCGGCGTTGATCACCTCGAGGCGGTGCAGCGGGGGTACGGCCGCGTACACGCGCCCGGCCTCGACCAGGGGCCGCATGTACCGGAAGAACAACGTCAGCAGCAGGGTGCGGATGTGGGCGCCGTCGACATCGGCGTCGGTCATGATGATGACCTTGCCGTAGCGGGCCGACTCGAGGTCGAAGGTGCGCCCCGACCCGGACCCGATGACCTGGATGATCGCGGCGCACTCGGCGTTGCCGAGCATGTCGGTGACCGAGGCCTTCTGGACGTTGAGGATCTTGCCCCGGATCGGCAGGAGGGCCTGGTGGTCACTGTTGCGGGCGAGCTTGGCGGTGCCGAGGGCGCTGTCGCCCTCGACGATGAACAGCTCGGTGCGCTCGACGTCGGTGCTGCGACAGTCGACGAGCTTGGCGGGCAGGGTCGAGGACTCCAGGGCCGTCTTGCGGCGCTGGGTCTCCTTGTGCAGGCGCGCGCTGATCCGCGACTTCATCTCCGCGGTGACCTTCTCGAGCAGCAGGGCCGCCTGCTGCTTCTCCCCGCGCTTGGTCGAGACGAGCCGCTCGGTGAGCTCCTTCTCGACGACCCGGGCCACGATGGCCCGCACCGCGTTGGTGCCGAGCACCTCCTTGGTCTGGCCCTCGAACTGCGGCTCGGCCAGGCGGACCGTGACTACCGCGGTGAGCCCCGCCAGCGCGTCGTCCTTCTCGAGCTTGTCGCTGCCGACCTTGAGTCGTCGGGCGTTGACCTCGAGCTGCTTCCTCAGCACCTTGAGCAGGGCCTGGTCGAAACCTGCCAGGTGGGTTCCGCCCTTGGGCGTGGCGATGATGTTGACGAACGAGGAGACCTTGGTGTCGTAGCCGGTGCCCCAGCGCACCGCCACGTCGACACCGCACTCGCGCTCCACGTCGGTGGGGCTCATGTGCCCGTTGGCGTCGAGCACCGGCACGGTCTCGGTGAACGTGCCGCTGCCATGGAGCCGCCAGACGTCCGTGACCGGCGCGTCGGGTGCGAGGTACTCGCAGAACTCGGAGATGCCACCGTCGTGGACGAAGACCTCCTGCACGGGCTCCTCGCCGCGCTCGTCGCTGATGACGATCGTCAGTCCGGGGACCAGGAAGGACGTCTGCCGAGCACGAGCGAGCAGACCCTCGAGGTCGAACGCGGCGTCCTTGAGGAAGATCTGCCGATCGGCCCAGTAGCGCACGCGGGTGCCGGTGATGCCGCGGCGGGTGCTGCCGATCACCTCGAGCTCGCTGATGTCGACGTACGGCGTGAAGGGGTGCTCAGGGTCCTTGGTCCCCTTGGCGCCCGCGACGTCGGAGAAGACGCCGGGCTCCCCGCGACGGAAGCTCATGGCGTAGGTCTTGCCGCCCCGGTCGACCTCGACGTCGAGACGGGCGGACAGGGCGTTGACGACCGAGGCGCCGACCCCGTGCAGACCGCCGGATGCCGTGTACGAGCCGCCACCGAACTTGCCGCCCGCGTGCAGCCGCGTGTACACGAGCTCGACACCGGTCAGGCCGGTGCGCGGCTCGATGTCGACGGGCACGCCACGCCCGTTGTCCCGGACCTCGACCGAGCCGTCTCGGTGCAGGGTCACCTCGACGCGGTCGCAGTGTCCGCCGAGTGCCTCGTCCACCGCGTTGTCGATGATCTCCCACAGACAGTGCATGAGGCCGCGGGAGTCGGTGGACCCGATGTACATCCCGGGACGCTTGCGCACCGCCTCCAGCCCCTCCAGGACCTGGAGGTGGTGGGCGGTGTACTCGGACGCGGACTTGCTCGTCGCGGCCTTCTTCGCAGCGGTGGTCGGCACGAGCAGCAGGCTAGTCTGCGCGTGCGACAGGGGTGATCAGGCGCACCGGGGGCGGCGGGTGGACGGCATCCGGCAGGTCACGATCCGGACATGACCGGCACCACACCCGGGAACCCTGCACGGTGGGAAGCATCGGACGTGCTTGACTGTTGCAACGCACGCCGCCCGCCCCGGGTGGCGACCACGCAGACCCGAGCGAGCCGAGGAGCCGACGTGAACGCCGCACTGGCACCGACCCTGAACGCTGCGGACCGCTGCGACCGCTGCAGCGCCCAGGCATACGTCCGAGCCACCCTCCACGCCGGAGGTGAGCTGCTCTTCTGTGCCCACCACGGACGCGAGCACATCCCGGCCCTGGCCGGCCTGGCCGACATCCACGACGAGAGCGACCGCCTGATGGAGCCGAGCCCGATCGGCGGCACCATCATCTGACATGGTGGGACGCTGAGATGGACGGGCTCGTCGACGACGTCGGCCTGATCGTCCCCCCGCTGCTCGTCATCGTGGGGCTCGTGGGCATCGTCGTGCCCGTCCTTCCCGGCCTCCTCCTGGTGCTCGGCGGCGTCCTGCTGTGGGCGGTTCTCGAGGGCGGCACGGTGGCCTGGAGCATCTTCGGGGTCAGCCTGCTCGTCGCCGTCATCGGCTGGGTGCTCCAGTACACCCTTCCCGGCAAGCGCATGCGCGAGCGCGGGGTCAGCAGCTCGACGCTGGTCATCGCCGTCGTCGCCGGCATCGTCGGCTTCTTCGTGGTGCCCTTCGTCGGGGCGGTCATCGGCTTCGTGCTCGGCATCTTCGTCGTCGAGCTGGCCCGCAGTCATGACCGCGCGCTGGCGTGGGAGCGCACGCGCCACGCCCTGGTCGCGGTGCTCCACAGCATCGGGATCGAGCTCGCGGCCGGTCTGGTCATCGCCGCACTGTTCGTCGGCGGGCTCGTCGCGACCTGAGTCGTGTGCGTGGACCTACCCGTGTTGTGACGGAAGTCTCCCTGCCGGGTCTGCCCGATCTGCCCATTCCGCGACGCGAGCCGTCCTCAGGGGGTGACCTTTCGCATCACCAGTTGTTCTGGCGCTTGTCCCAGCGGTCGTCAAGGCGATCCATGAAGGATCGCTGTCCCTTCTTTCGTCCGCCCGACCCGTGCGGGGCGGTGCTGCCGTCCCCACGCACGACACCAAGCGCCGCCCGGCGCGGAGGGGTGGCTGCGAACACGGCGGCGGTGACCATGACGGCGAACCCGATCGCCCCGACCCACATCGTCGTGTTGATGCCGACGAGCACCAGTCCCAGCCCGATCAGGACCCCGATCGCCCCGATGAGCCACCGTCGTCGCTGCATGGACGCGAGGGAGCTGCCCTGCATCTGCGAAGCGAACTTGGGGTCCTCGGCAGCGAGGGCCTGCTCCATCTGTTCGAGCATCTTCTGCTCGTGGTCGGAGAGGGGCACGGATCCTCCCGTGGTCGGCCCGGGCGCCCGGCGGACGCCCTGATTGTCCTTGAGCCTTCAGGATAGGTCCCGCGGTCGTCCCACGGAAGCCGATGTCCCACGTTCGATGAGACTGGCTGGTCGGACCGACCCCGAGCCGAACCTCGATCGGGCCCGGTCGACGGCACGATCGGCGTCCCGCCAGCCGTGCTCGGGCTCCCCGATGACCCCCTGGATGGGGGATTGCGAGGCCTCGACGAGCTTCTCCATCCGCACCCCGACGAGGCGGATCCGGGCCCGTTGGAGGCCCAGCGCGTCGAAGAGGCCGACGGCGCCCTCGTGGATGGCCCGGCCACTGTCGGTCGGCTCGCGCAGGGTCTTCGAGCGGGTGATGGTCGTGAAATCGCTGAACCTCACCCGCAGGGTGAGGGTTCGCCCGGTGAGGCCAGCAGCCCGCATCCGGGCAGCCGTGCGCTCGCTGAGAGCGAGCAGGCGCCGGTGGATCTCGGCGGAGTCGTCGATGTCGTGCTCGAAGGTCTGGTCGCTGCCGATGCTCTTCTCGCGCTGCGCCCGCTCCACCACGCGGGGGTCTCGACCCCACGACAGGTCGTGCAGGTGCCGTCCGGTGGCCTCCCCCAGCCCGCGCACGAGGGTCGCCAGCGGGGTGTGTGCGATGTCGGCGACGGTGCGCAGGCCCAGGCGTAGCAGGGCCTCCTCCGTGCGCTCCCCGACCCCCCACAGGGCAGCGACCGGCAGCTGCTGCACGAACGGCACGACCTCCTCGCGGGGCACGACGACCATGCCGTCGGGCTTGGCCAGGCCGGAGGCGATCTTCGCGACGAACTTCGTCGACGCGACCCCCACCGAGCAGGTGATGCCCTGCTCGTCGTGGACGGTGTCGCGGATGTGCTGGCCGATGGTCGCCGGGCTCCCCATCGCCCGCACCGCCCCCGAGACGTCGAGGAACGCCTCGTCGAGTGACAACGGCTCCACCACCGGGGTCACCGATCGGAAGGTCTCCATGACGGCCGAGGAGATCGCGCTGTAGAGCGTGTGGTCGGGGGCCAGGACGACGGCCTGCGGACACAGCCGCCTGGCCCGCGACATCGGCATCGCCGAGGTCACCCCGAACCGGCGCGCCTCGTAGGTGGCCGAGAGCACGACGCCGCGGTTGCCGCCGCCGATGATGACGGGGGTGCCCACGAGCTCGGGGTGCGAGAGCAGCGTCGCGGCCGCGTAGAAGGCGTCCATGTCGACGTGCAGCACCGTGCAGCCCGTGTCGTCGAGGGGCTCA
>DATIAB010000325.1:0-5004 GCA_035458265.1 Ornithinibacter sp.
CTCGCGGACACCGCCCTCACCATCACCGAGACGGGGCTGACCCAGCGCATCCCGGTCCGTGGCCGGGACGAGGCGTCGCAGATCGCGATGGCGTTCAACGACATGATCGGCCGCCTCGAGTCGGCCTTCACCAACCAGCGACACTTCCTCGACGAGGCCAGCCACGAGCTGCGGGCCCCGCTCACCGTCATCCGCGGCCACCTCGAGCTGCTGGACCTCGAGGACGACCCGGAGGAGCGGGCTGCCACCACGGCGATCATCACCGACGAGATCGACCGGATGAACCGGATGGTCGAGGACCTCCTGACGCTGGCCCGTGCGGAACGTCCGGACTTCCTCGCCCTGCAGCCGCTGGACCTCGCCGAGTGGACCGAGGACGTCTTCCGGAAGATCTCGGTCCTCTGCGCGCGGGACTGGAGCGTCGGGGAGCGGGCCGTCGCCGTCGTGTCGGCCGATGCGCAACGGCTGACCCAGGCGGTCACCCAGCTCGCGGAGAACGCCTGCCAGCACTCACCCGAGGCCACGTCGGTCGTGCTCGGTTCGGCGTTCGACGGACGTGAGGTGCTCATCTGGCTCGAGGACGACGGCCCCGGAGTTCCCGCGAGCGACCGGGAGCGGATCTTCGAGCGGTTCGCCCGTGGGGCGGGAGGCCGCAACTCCGGCCTGGGGTTGTCCATCGTGTCGGCGATCGCCGACGCGCACGGGGGCACCGCGCGGGTGGTGCCCGGGCGCCGGGGGCGCGGCGCTCGCTTCGAGCTGCGCTTCCCCGCCAGCCTCGCAGACGCTCAGGCAGGCGCGACCGAGCTCTCGACGGCCCGGAGCAGGTCCGCGAGGGGGAAGGGCTTGACGATGTAGCCGTGCACCCCGAGAGCCGTCGCCTCCAGGCGGTCCCCGGGATCGCTGCGAGAGGTCACGACGACCACCGGAAGGTCCGATCCCGCGGAGCGGATGCGGCGCAGCACCTCCAGACCGTCCAGGTCCGGCAGCCCCAGGTCGAGCAGCAGGACACCGGCCGGGCCCGAGCTGGTGCGCTCCAGGGCGTGCGCCCCCCGTTCGAAACGCTCCACCTCGTAGCCCTTCTTGCGCAGTGCCTTCTCCATGAAGGCCGCGATGAGGGGGTCATCCTCGAGGATGAGCACGGTGCGTTCGGGACCGTGGGGCATGGCGTGCTCCTCTCGGCGCGCGACACCGCCCAGCGTAGGGCGCCGCGCGGGATGCCGGGGGCGATTGCCGCGCCCGACCTCGACGTCGGGTCCACTTCGTGAGAGAGCCCTCACGTCCACCTCATCAGCGTCCAATGAGCGGGCGGCAGTGTCGATCACGAGTCGGAGAACCGCTCCGGCGCGACGAAGGAGTCGACATGAACACCAGAACCCGCATCGCCCTCGCCGGAGCGGTCCTCACGGCGTCCACCATCGCCTTCGTGCCCAGCGCGGCCGCCGAGGAGCGCACCTGTCGTGGCGCCATCGGCGCCACGACCCTGGACAACGTGCGCGTGCCCACGGGTGCGACGTGCACGCTCACGGGCACCGTCCTCAAGGGCACCCTCAAGGTCGAGCAGGGCGGCACACTCCTCGCGACCCGCGTCCGCGTCACCGGAAACGTGCAGTCCGAGGGGCACAGGTACGTGCGGGTCCTCGACTCGAGCGTCGGCGGCAGCATCCAGCTCAAGCAGGGCTCAGCGCTCGACCTGCGGCGCAACGTCGTCACGGGAGACATCCAGCTCTTCACCAACACGAGCGGTGCGAAGTACGTCTACTCCAACCGGGTCAACGGCAACCTGCAGTGCAAGGAGAACCGCCCGGCGCCGGTCGGGTCGGGCAACATCGTCGGGGGCAACAAGGAGGACCAGTGCGCGCGGCTCTGACCTGATCCGCGCGGCAGCCCCGGGGCGGCATCCCATTGTCGGATGCCGCCCCGGCTCGCGCGCTAGATTGGCCATCCGCCCGCGGGGAGGCGGGCCGTGCACCTGACGCAGATCGAGGGAAGAGGGACCACGATGTCCGACGCAACGCCGCAGCCGCTCGCGCCACCAGAGGCCACTCTCACCCTGACCGCGCCGGAGCCCCCGAAGGTGGTCGCCGCCACCGCGGCCCCGAAGATGGCTCCGGCCGTCGCGACCGCCGCACTCCCCGGCCTGGACGCCAAGGTCGACGGCTACCTGCAGAGCCTGCTCGCGGCTGCCCCCCGGTCGCCGGAGTTCGCGGCCAAGGCGACCGACGTGCGCACCATGGGCGACGGTGACATCCGCGAGGCGGCCGAGACCTCGAACCGGTTGCTGAAGTCCCCCGTGAAGGCGCTCCAGGAGGGCGGCCTCGCGCAGGGCTCCAAGGTCGGGTCGACCCTGCTCGAGCTGCGCCGCACCGTCGAGGACCTCGACCCCAAGGAGGCCACGGGCACCAAGAAGCTCCTCGGCATGCTGCCGTTCGGCGACAAGGTCACCGACTACTTCCGCAAGTACCAGTCCGCGCAGAGCCACCTCGACGGCATCCTGCACGCGCTGCGCGACGGGCAGGACGAGCTCGCCAAGGACAACGCCGCGCTCAACCTCGAGAAGCAGCAGCTCTGGAACGCCATGGGCCGCCTCAACCAGTACGTCTACGTCGCCGAGCGTCTCGACGCGCGGCTCGCGGCCAGTGTCGCCGAGCTCGAGGCCACCGACCCCGACAAGGCCCGCGCGCTGCGCGACGACGTGTTGTTCTACGTCCGGCAGAAGCACCAGGACCTCCTCACCCAGCTGGCCGTCTCGATCCAGAACTACCTCGCGATCGACATCGTCATCAAGAACAACATCGAGCTCATCAAGGGGGTCGACCGGGCCTCGACGACGACCATCTCGGCCCTGCGCACCGCCGTGATCGTCGCGCAGGCCCTGGGCAACCAGAAGCTCGTCCTCGACCAGATCACGGCGCTGAACACCACGACGAGCGGCATGATCGAGCGCACGAGCGAGATGCTCCGGGACAACTCGGTGCAGATCCAGCAGCAGGCAGCCAGCGCGACGATCGGCCTGCCCCAGCTGCAGGCGGCCTTCGCCAACATCTACGCGACGATGGACGCGATCGACGCCTTCAAGGTGCAGGCCCTGGACACCATGGCCGCCACGATCGGCACCCTCGAGACCGAGGTCACCAAGTCCCAGGCCTACCTCGAGCGCGTCGAGCGACAGCACCAGCCGCTCGTGCACGGGTCACTCGACCTCGGCGACCCGGAGGGTGGTGTTCGCTGAGCACCCGGCTCAGGGCATAGTGAGCACATGTCGGGTGGTTTCTTCGGCCGCATCTTCGGCCGTGACGAGCAGGGTACGTCTGGCGAGCGACTCGTCGTGCCCTCCGTCCCCACGGCCACCGACCTGCTCGCCTCCTTGGACCGGGTCGCGGCGATGGTCTCGGACGGTGCCGTCCCGGGCCCCGTCGCCTCACGGGTCCGGCGCATCGACCGCGTCGTGCGCGACACCATCCCGAGGCTCTCCCGGCTGGGCGCCGGCAGCCCTCGCGCCTACACCGTGATGGCCACCGCCACGAACTACCTCCCCGAGGCCATCGGCGGCTACCTCAGGCTGCCGCGCCAGTTCGCCGACAACCGCCCCGTCGACCGGGGCAAGTCCTCGCTCATGGTGCTGATCGACCAGCTCGACCTGCTCGCCGCGACGATGGACCAGGTCTTCGACGCCGTCTGCCGCGAGGACGCCGACGCCCTCGTCGCCCACGGGCGGTTCCTCGCCGAGAAGTTCGGCTCGGCCGGCAGCGGCGGCTCGCTGAACGTCGGGAGCGCGCCCCTGCCTCCGATGCCGCAGCCGGACGTCGGGGCCGCCGACGGCCAGCGCCTCCAGCCACCGTCCGGGCCGGGGGCGGCGTGACCCCCGATGACCCACGGGCCACACCGTCGCTCGTCGACGCCGTGGATGCCGTCGCCGCGCTGGCGTCGAGCGCCGGCCTCGAGGCACCCACCGCCCGCCGTGAGGCCCTCGAGCTCGCTGCGGCCGTGGCGGAGTCGGCGCCCGGCGCGGCACCGGACTGGGCCACGGCATCCGGAGCGACGGGGACCCAGGCCTTCTTCGACGCCGCGAGCCGCGGCCGCCGGTGGCGGGAGTCGCCGACCGCGACCCTGGCCGCCCTCGCGGCCTCGGCCTCACCCGTCGCCGGGCCCTACGCCCAGGCGCTGGCCCGCGTCGCCTCGGCGGCCTGCTCGCTGGGCGAGCCGACGATGCGCGTCATCGGCAACGCGTCCGTGGCGGCCGCCGCCCAGCTGGCGGCCGTGACGCCCCGCGGAACGGTTGCATCCGGGGCCTCCACGGTGTCACCGGTGTGGCCGAGTCCCGTTCTCGCGGCGTGGGAGCACCCGGCACCCACGGGCCGGCCCGACGTTCCGGCCGACCCGACCGACCCGGCCGACCCGACGGACGAGCCGGTGGCTCCCGCACGCAGCCTCGACGAGCTGCTCGCCGAGCTGGACGCCCTCATCGGGCTCGAGCGCGTCAAACGTGAGATCCACCGGCAGGTCGCGGTGCTGCGGGTCGAGAAGCTGCGCGTCGAGGCCGGCCTGAAGGCCCCCACGATGACCAGGCACCTCGTGTTCACCGGCAACCCCGGCACCGGCAAGACGACCGTGGCGCGCCTCGTGGGGGGGATCTACCAGGCACTCGAGCTGCTCTCGAAGGGCCACCTCGTCGAGGTCGACCGCTCCGAGCTCGTCGCGGGCTACCTCGGGCAGACCGCGACCAAGACGGCCGAGGTGGTCGCCTCGGCGGCCGGGGGAGTGCTGTTCATCGACGAGGCGTACAGCCTGACCAGCAGCGGGGCGCACGGCGACCAGTACGGTCGCGAGGCCGTCGACACGCTCGTCAAGGAGATGGAGGACAGGCGCGACGACCTCGTCGTCATCGTCGCCGGCTACCCGGCCCCCATGGAGGTCTTCGTCAGCGCCAACCCCGGTCTGGCGAGCCGCTTCCGCACGACGATCGAGTTCGAGGACTACACCGACGACGAGCTCGTCGCGATCCTC
>DATIAB010000326.1:0-6592 GCA_035458265.1 Ornithinibacter sp.
ACCCTTCATGGACTGGCGCGACCGCGCTGCCTGCCTCGACGAGGACCCCGAGCTGTTCTTCCCGATCGGGAACACCGGCCCGGCGATCGCTCAGATCGAGGAGGCCAAAGTCGTCTGCCGTCGGTGCGAGGTCGTGGACACCTGCCTGAAGTGGGCCATCGAGTCCGGCCAGGATGCCGGCGTGTGGGGCGGCATGTCCGAGGACGAGCGCCGCGCACTCAAGCGCCGCAACGCCCGCGCCCGCCGCGCTGGCTGACCAGGCGCATCACGCGCCCGCATCACTCGGGGCCCGCCGCGCGGGCTGACCAGGCGCATCACGCCCCCCGCAACCCCGCGCCGGCCGCGCTGGCTGAGCTACCCCCCGCTGACTTGACCCCTCGGGGGACCCGGGCTGCTGACCTCAGCGGCTGAGCGGGCGAAGCCGTGCGACGAACTCGACGCGCGTGCCGTGTGGCTCGTGGCTGGACCACCGGATCCGTCCGCGCAGGTCGGACGCCAGCGAGGTCACGATCCGGGTCCCGAGCCCGGCGAGCACCGGCCGGAAGCCCGCGGGCAGCCCCACCCCGTCATCGGTGATCACCACGGTGAGCTGCTCCTCGCCGTCCTCGAGGGTCTCGCGCGTCACCGCGACCTCGACCGTGCCCGAGCGGTCGGGGAACCCGTGCTCCACGGCATTCTGGACGAGCTCGGAGATGATCATCGCCAGCGCCGTGGCGTCCTCGGCGCGCATGCGGCCGAAGCTGCCGGTGAACGTCGACTCGACCCGGTGCTCACGGGTCGCGACCTCGACGATCGCCCGCAGCCCGCGCACGGCGATGTCGTCGAAGTTCACCGACTCGTCGATCCCCTGGCTGAGGGTCTCGTGGACCAGGGCGATCGTGCCCACCCGGCGCACGGCCTCGTCGAGCGCGGCACGAGCGGCCTCGTCGGTCACCCGGCGCGACTGCAACCGCAGCAGCGCTGCCACGGTCTGCAGGTTGTTCTTCACGCGGTGGTGGATCTCGCGGATCGTCGCGTCCTTGGTGAGCAGTTCCTGCTCGCGGCGGCGCAGCTCCGAGACGTCGCGCAGGAGCACCATCGCTCCGGTGCGCACACCCCCGACGGTGAGCGGGATCGCTCGCAGGGTGATGGTCGCGCTGGCGGTCTCGACCTCGGAGCGCCACGCGGCACGGCCCATCGCCACGACGGCGAGTGACTCGTCGACGGTGGACCCTCCCCGGGCTGCGACGTCGGCCACCACCTGCGCGAGCACCTCGCCGACGACGTTGCCCACGTGGCCTGTGCGGTGCACGGCCGACACGGCATTCGGGCTGGCGTAGAGCACCACACCGTCAGGGTCGAGGTGGATGACACCGTCACCCACGCGTGGCGCCCCACGGCGCATCCCGGTCGGCGCGGACACGGAGGGGAACTCCCCTGCCGCCACCATCGTCATCAGCGAGTCCGCGAGGCTGCGATACGTCAGCTCGAGCCGGCTCGGCGTGCGGCCGCCCGTGAGGTTCGCGTGCCGGGTGACCACGGCGATGGTGCGGCCGGAGTGGACGACAGGCACGGCATCCTCACGGATGGACACGTCATCGCGCACGGTGGGGGTCGGCTTGGCCACGAGCCGCCCAGACCGCGCGGCCTGGTCGAGCATCGCGGCCCGAGAGCTGCTCGACGTGGTCCCGACGATGTCGTCGTAGAAGACCATCGGCCCGGTGTTGGGGCGCACGTGGGCGACGGCGCGCCACCCGGCGAGCCCGCCGCGCACCCACAGCACGAGGTCCGCGAAGGACAGGTCGGCGATGAGCTGCCAGTCGCCGGCGAGCAGGTGCAGCCACTCCGACTGGGCAGGCTGCAGGTCGGTGGTGTCGCGCAGCATGTCGGCCAGGGTGCTCACGCGCAGAACCCTAGGTCACGCCAGATGGGTCAGGAGGCGGCCCCCGACCGGACCACCGAGCGAAGGGTGCGCAGCGCCACCGACAGGGCGGCGATGTTGGGGTTGTCCAGCCGTCGGATCGCCGCCAGCGCGGTCGTGCTGCGCGTGACCGACCCCGCGTTCGCGTCCTCCCAGGCCTTCCACTGCTCCGCCGGCTCGACGCCCGATCCGCCGCCGACCTCGATAACGGACCGGGTCAGGGACTCCAGCACGGAGTACAGGTCGTCGCGCAGTGCACCGCGGGCCAGGGCGTCCCACCGGTCGTCACGCGGCAGGCGGGTGACCTTGCCGAGCATGGTGTCGATGCCGAAGCGCTCGGAGACCAGGTAGTACAGCGGCGCCACGGCATCCGGCTCGCGGCCGGTGTCGGCGGCGATGTCGACGATGTCGAGCAGGGAGTACCAGTCGAGCAGGGATGCCGCGCGCAGCGCGAGCTCGTCGGGCACGCCGGCCCCGCGGAACTCGGACGCCTTGCGCTCCAGCCGCTTCTTCTCGTCACCGCGCAGCAACGTGTCCACCCGCGGCCCGAGGTCCCCGATGGTGCCGGCGAAGCGCTGGATCTCGGCACCGATGTCGAGCACCGTCGGGCGGGAGGTGAGGAACCACCGCACGGCCCGGTCCATGAGCCGCCGGAACTCGAGGTAGAGCGCGGTCTGGGCGGCCGTCGGCACGACGTTGTCCAGGGCCTCGACCTGGCTGACGAAGTCGGACAGGCCGAACACCTCGCGACAGACGACGAAGGCGCGGGTCACCTGCTCGGGGGTCGCTCCCGCCTCCTCCTGGGCGCGGAAAACGAACGTGATGCCGCCCCGGTTGACCATCGAGTTCACCACCGAGTTGGTGATGATCTCGCGGCGCAGCGGGTGCCCGGTCAGCTCGTCGGCGTAGCGCTCGCGAAGCGCCGGGGGGAAGTACTCCGCCAGGGTGCGCGCGAAGTAGTGGTCGTCGGGGATCGAGCTCGCGAGGATGTCCTGCTTCAGCGCGAGCTTGGCGTAGGCGACCAGCACCGAGAACTCCGGGGACTTCAGGCCCAGGCGCTCGTGAACGCGCTTCTCGATCTCGGCGTCGGTGGGCAGGAACTCCAGGCCGCGGTCGAGGTCGCCGCGCTCCTCGAGCCAGTGGATGAGCCGCTCGTGGACGCTGGCCATCGACTGCTCCTGCGCCCGGGCGTTGCCCAGGAGGACGTTCTGCTCGTAGTTGTCGCGCAGCACGTGCTCCGCCACGTCGTCCGTCATCGACGCGAGCAGCTCGTTGCGCTGCTCGATCGTCAGACCTCCGGCGCGAACCACCTCACCGAGGAGGATCTTGATGTTGACCTCGTGGTCGGAGGTGTCGACGCCCGCGGAGTTGTCGATCGCGTCGGTGTTGACGCGGACCCCGTTCAGCGCCGCCTCGATCCGACCCAGCTGCGACAGGCCGAGGTTGCCGCCCTCCCCGACGACCTTGGCGCGAAGCTGCTGACCGTCGACCCGGATCGCGTCGTTGGCCCGGTCGCCGACCGAGAGGTGGTCCTCGGTGGCGGCCTTGACATAGGTGCCGATGCCGCCGTTCCACAGGAGGTCGACCGGTGCGAGGAGGATCGCGTGGATCAGCTCTGCCGGGGTCATCGCCGTGCTGCCCTCGGGCAGACCGAGGGCGGCCGCCATCTGCGGCGTGACGTCGATCGACTTCAGGGATCGGGGGAAGACCCCGCCACCCGTGGAGATCAGCGACCGGTCGTAGTCGTCCCACGAGGACCGGGGCAGCTCGAAGAGCCGCTGGCGCTCGGTGAACGACTGTGCCGCAACCGGATCGGGATCGATGAAGATGTGGCGGTGGTCAAAGGCCGCGACCAGGCGGATGTGCTCTGAGAGCAGCATCCCGTTGCCGAAGACGTCTCCACTCATGTCGCCGACACCCACGACCGTGAAGTCCTGGCTCTGGGTGTCGACCCCCATCTCGCGGAAGTGTCGTTTCACCGACTCCCACGCGCCGCGGGCCGTGATGCCCATCGCCTTGTGGTCGTACCCGGCCGAGCCGCCCGAGGCGAACGCGTCGTCGAGCCAGAAGCCGTAGGACTGTGCCACCCCGTTCGCGATGTCGGAGAAGGTCGCGGTGCCCTTGTCGGCTGCGACGACGAGGTAGGGGTCGTCACCGTCGTGGCGCACGACACGCTGCGGCGGCACGATCGAGCCGCCGGAGACACGGTTGTCGGTGAGGTCGAGAAGGCCTGAGATGAACAGGCGGTAGGCAGCCTTGCCCTCCTCCAGCCAGGCCTCGCGGTCGACGGCCGGGTCGGGCAGCTCCTTGGCGTAGAAGCCACCCTTGGAGCCGGTCGGCACGATGACGGCGTTCTTGACCATCTGTGCCTTGACCAGACCGAGGATCTCGGTGCGGAAGTCCTCGCGGCGGTCCGACCAGCGCAGCCCACCGCGGGCCACCGGGCCGAAGCGCAGGTGTACTCCCTCGACGCGAGGGCCGTAGACCCAGATCTCGAACTGGGGTCGGGGGGCCGGCAGGTCCGGAACGGCCTTCGGGTTGAGCTTGAGGGACACGTAGGGCTTGTGCTCGGCGTCGCCGTCGCCGACCTGGTAGAAGTTCGTGCGCAGCCCGGCCCGGATGACCCCGAGGAAGGCTCGGATGATGCGGTCGTGGTCCAGGGAGGAGACGTCGTCGAGGGCGTCCAGCACCCGCGCGGCCACGAGGGCCTCCTCGGCGGAGGGCACGGGGCCGGCAGCGACGGCGGCCGCGTCACCGGCATCCACACCCGGCACCCCGGCATACCGTGCGGGGTGGAAGCGAGCCTCCCAGAGCTCGACGAGGTCGCGGGCGATGCCCGGGTGGGACACGAGGGCGTCCTCGAGGTAGTCCTGCGAGTACGTGGCTCGCGCCTGGCGCAGGTACTTGGCGACCGTGCGCAGGATGACGACCTGCCGCCAGGTGAGCTGGGCGGCCAGGACGAGGCGGTTGAACCCGTCGGACTCGGCCCGGCCGTCCCAGACCGCCGCGACCGCACCCTCGAAGAGCTCGCGCAGCCGCTCGTGCGGGCACTCCTCCCACACGGCGGCGTCGCGGACCCGCAGCCCGAAGTCGTACACGTGCAGGCGCACCCCGTCGGCTCGCGAGATCTCGAACGGGTTCTCGTCGACGACCTCGACACCCATGTGGGTGAAGATCGGCAACACGTCGGTCAGCGACAGGGGGTCGACGCGGAAGAGCTTGAAGCGGCGGATCGTGTCCGGCGCCTCCGCTGGCCGGTACAGGGCCACGCTCGTGCGGCGGGTGCTCCCGAGGCGGTCGAGGTGGGCGAGGTCGGCCACGCCCTGACGAACCGTGAACGTCTCCTCGTAGGCCGTGGGGAACGCCCGACCGAAGCGGTCGAGCAGACGGTCGCCCTCCTCCTCACCGTGTTGGTCGCGCAGGGCGTCGCCGAGCCGGTCGGTCCAGGTGCGGCTCACCTCGACGAGTCGCTGCTCGAGGGTGTCCTGCTCGGTCCGGTCGAGCCGGCGCACCCGCTTGCCCTTGGCCACCCGCACGACGAACTGCAGTCGCGACAGGGCGGACTCGCTGACGCGCGCCGAGAACTCGACGGACTCGCCACCGAAGGTGTCCTTGAGCAGCTCGGCCATCCTCAGGCGGACGGCGGTGTTGTAGCGGTCGCGCGGAATGTAGACCAGGCAGGAGACGAACCGGCTGAAGTCGTCCTCGCGGATGAACAGCTTGGTGCGGCGGCGTTCCTGCAGCTGGGTCACGGCCATCGCGGTCTCGTAGAGCTGCTCGATGCTGGCCTGGATCAGCTCGTCTCGCGGGTAGCCCTCGAGCACCCCGAGCAGGTCCTTGCCGGTGTGGCTGTCGTGGGCCACGCCGGAGCGGTCGAGGACGGCCTGCACCTTCTCCGCGACGAGGGGCACCCGCAGCACCGACTCCGTGTACGCCGTGGAGGCGTAGAGGCCGAGGAAGCGTCGCTCGCCGATCACGGTGCCGTCGTCGTCGTAGGCCTTGACCCCGACGTAGTCGAGGTGGGCGACCCGGTGCACGGTGGAGCGCGAGTTGGCCTTGGTGAGCACGAGGACGTTGGGCTCGTGGGCCTTGGCCGACGCCTCGGGACTGAGCAGGTCCGGCTCCTTGCCGAGCGGCGGGTCGGAACGCAACATGCCCAGGCCTGACCCGGTGACGGGCTCGATGACCTCGCCGTCGCCGGTCTGCCGCAGGGTGTAGTCGCGGTATCCCAGGAAGGTGAAGTGGTTGTCGGCCATCCACCGCAGGAACCGGATGGCCAGCGCCGTCTCGTCGGGGTCGATGCCCTCGGGCGGAGCGCCCTCGAGCTCGGCGGCCACGACGAGGCACTTCGTGCGCATCTTCGGCCAGTCCTCGACCGACTGGCGGACGTCCTCGAGCACGTCACGCACGGTCCGCTCGAGCTCGGCACGGCGTGCCTCGTCGCTCTCTCGGTCGACGGCGAGCAGCATCCACGACTCGGCGACCTCGCCCACGGCGCCCTTGGCCACCTTGCCCGTGGCGTCACGGTCGAGGACCGCCTCGAGGTGCCCTACGGCGTCGCGGCTCACGACGAGCTGGGGGTGCACGATGAGGTGGATGTCGATGCCGGCCCCCACGAGCGCGCCCGTCACCGAGTCGACGAGGAAGGGCATGTCATCGGTGACGACCTGGATCACCGTGCGGGCGTTGGAC
>DATIAB010000327.1:0-4122 GCA_035458265.1 Ornithinibacter sp.
GCGACGGGCGTCGCCCATCTGCTCCACGCCCTCGATCATGTGCTGGGCGCGGCTGGGGGCTCCGCCGTGGAGGGGTCCCGAGAGGGCGCCGATCGCGCCCGAGAGGCACGCCGCGGCATCCGCGCCGGTCGAGGCGATGACGCGGGCGGTGAACGTCGAGGCGTTCATGCCGTGCTCGGCCGCCGAGATGAAGTAGGAGTCGATGGCCTCGACGTGCTTGGGGTCGGGCTCGCCGCGCCAGCGGATCATGAAGCGCTCGGCGATCGTCCTGCCCTTGTCGACCTCGCTCTGCGGCACCATCGGGGTGGCCTGGCCGTGCGCCGACTGGCCGATGAACGAGATGGCCATGACCGACGCCCGGGCGAGGTTGTCGCGCACCTCCGCGTCGTCGATGTCGAGCAGGGGCTTGAAGCCCCACACCGGGGCGAGCTGGGCCAGCGCTGACTGCACGTCGACCCGGATGTCGCCCGTGTGCACCGGCAGCGGGAACGGCTCGGCCGGCGGCAGGCCCGGGTCGAACTCGTTGTCGACGAGCAGCCCCCACACCTGGCCGAAGGACACGCGGCCGACGAGGTCCTTGAGGTCGACGCCGCGGTAGCGCAGCGCGCCACCCTCCTTGTCGGGCTCGGCGATCTCCGACTCGAAGGCGATGACACCCTCGAGCCCGGGCCGGAAGTCGGGGTCGCTCGCGGTGCTGGCCGCTGCCGTGGAAGCGGAGGAAGCGGTGGAGGCTGCGGGTGCTGCGGTGGTCATTGGGGTCCCCAATCGTCGCTCGGCGCCTTTGTCGGGCGGCCCCATTGTGCACTCCGCCGTCAGCTGGTCCCAGTACTCGTCCCGTTGGTGGACGTTCGGCGGTCCCTCACGGCCATGCCCGGGCCGCCGATGTCACGCAGCTCGAAGAGGTCCGTGGCCTCGAGCAGCTTGCTCAGCTTGGCGTAGCCGTAGTTGCGCGGATCGAACGAGCTCTGGTTCGAGATCCGCTGCCCGACGGTGCCGACGCGGGCCCAGCCGGCGTCGTCGGCGGCGCCCTCCACGGTGCGCCGGAGCAGGGCGACGAGCTTGGCGTCGCTGCGCAGCTGGTTGCGGGTGAGCCGGGCGGGGGCCTCGGGAGCGCCGGCCCTGGCGGCGGAGTTGGCCTTCTCTGCGCTGGCCTTGTCCGCGCCCGCCTTGTCCGCGCTCGCCTGCGTGGCCGCCTTCTTGCGCGCGGTCGTCTTCTTCGCCGCCGGTGCGGCGGATGCCGTGTCGGCGTCGGCCTCGCTGGGGCTGGGCGTGCTCGCCGTGCTCGCCGTGCTCGTCACCGTGGCAGTGGCCCGTCGACGCCGCGTCGCGGCGGGTGCCGGTTCCTCCGCGACCGGCACCACGGCATCCGCACCGGAGGGTTCCGGTGCCACGGCATCCGGCAGGGCGCTGGGCACCGCGAGGCGGTTGAGCACGAGGAAGCGGGTGCACGCGCTCTGGAACGGAAGCGGCGTCTTGGCGTCGCCGAAGCCGTAGACCCGGGCACCGTGCTCGCGCAGGTGCATCACGAGGGGCGTGAAGTCGGCGTCGGAGGACACGAGCGCGAACGCGTCCGGGCGCTGGGTGTTGAGGATGTGCACCGCGTCGACGGCCAGCGCGATGTCGCTGGCGTTCTTGCCCTTGCTGACGTCGAACTGCTGCACCGGGCGGATCGCGTTGTCGTGCAGCACCTCCTGCCACGACTTCAGGCCGGTCTTGGTCCAGTTGCCGTACGCGCGCCGGATGTTGGTCTCGCCGAGGCCGGACAGCTCGTCGAGGATCACGTCGATCCGCGCAGCGGTCGCGTTGTCGGAGTCGATGAGCAGGGCGATCTGGTCCGGCTTGTCCATGCTCGGACCCTATGCCCGCGCGGTCGAGGGGCCGCTGTCGGGCATGATCGGGCGGTGCTGCGCTCCCACCTGCCGGATCTCACGCCGCTGCGGGAGAACCCGGCCTACCGGCGCCTGTATGCCGGGTTCACCCTCTCCAACGTCGGCTCTCAGATGGCGGTGGTGGCCATCGGCCTCCAGGTCTACGACATCACCGGGTCGACGGCCTCGGTCGGGCTCGTGGGGTTCTTCGCTCTCGTGCCGCTCGTCGTCATGGGCCTGTACGGCGGGTCGCTGTCGGACCACCACGACCGGCGCACCGTCGCGCTCGTCGCCAACGTCGTCGCGTGGCTCACCTCGATCGCGTGCGCGGCGCAGGCCTGGCTCGGCAACGACAACGTCTGGGTGCTCTACGCCATCGTCGCGGTGTGGAACGGCGCCTTCGGGGTCAGCTCACCGGCGCGCACGAGCATCTACCCGCGGATCCTGCCGCGCGAGCAGCTGCCGGCCGCCAACGCGCTCGGGGTCTTCGCGATGTCCACGGCGATGATGGTCGGGCCGCTCATGGCCGGCCTGCTCGTCGACTGGGGCGGGTTCCGCACCGCATACACGGTCGACGCGCTCATCACGATGGCCGCGCTGTGGGGGCTGTGGCGGCTGCAGTCCCTGCCCCCCGAGCCGCACACCGAGGGCGGGGCGACGCGGGCCGGGTTCGCCTCGGTGGTCGACGGCTTCCGCTTCCTGCGCACCGCACCGAATGTCCGCATGACCTTCGTGGCCGACATCGCCGCCATGCTGCTCGCGCAGCCGCGGGTCATCTTCCCGGCGGCCGGAGCGGTGATCCTCGGGGGAGGAGCGCGCACCGTGGGCTACCTGTACGCCGCCAGTGCCGTGGGCGCCGTGCTCGCCACCCTGCTGTCCGGGCGGCTCGGGTCGGTGCGCCGCCAGGGCGCCGCGATCATGATCAGCATCGTCGGCTGGGGCCTGGGGATCATCGGCCTCGGGATCGCGCTGCTCGGTGCGGGCGAGTGGCTGACGCAGGAGCAGGCGCTGTGGGGGGCGCTGTTCGCGATGGCCTTCGCGGGGGGCGCGGATGCCGTGAGCGCGGTCTTTCGCACGACGATCCTCCAGTCGGCGGCGCCGGACCGGATGCGCGGGCGGCTGCAGGGGGTCTTCATCGTCGTCGTCGCCGGTGGCCCCCGCCTCGGGGAGATGCTCGGTGGGGTGGTCGCCGAGCGGATCGGTGAGGGGTGGATGGCCGTGTGGGGCGGTCTCGCCTGCCTCGTCGCCATCGGGGTGCTCTCGCTGCGGCACCGACACTTCCTGCGCTATGACGCCCGCCACCCGACCCCGTAGTCATCACTTTCCCGCCCGATGCCAGAACATTGACGTTCGCAAGGCATCCGTAGTGGTGCTGAGGTGAACCTTCCGGTGCGAAGCCCGGGCGGGGCAGCGTGGCGGCATACGATCTCGGGCATGAGCCACGGACGGGTCGATGACGGTGCCGGGCGCGCCGCTGGAGCACGCTTCGACTACGACGGTGACGGCCTGGCCGAGGAGCAGCTGCTCGCGACGCCGTACGCCCAGGCGCGCTCGTGGGTCGATGAGGCCGTCGCGCGGTCGCAGGTGGAGAAGGACGTCTTCGAGCCGCTGGCCATGTCGGTCGCAACCGTGGATGCCGCGGGCTCGCCGAACGTGCGCACCGTGCTCATGCGCTTCCTCGACGAACGGGGGCCCGGGTTCGTCACGGCCCTGACGTCGGCCAAGGGCCTGGAGATCGCGGCGAACCCGGTGATGGCCGTGGCCCTGACCTGGCCGGCGATGTACCGCGCCATCCGGTTCCGTGGACGGGCCGTGCTGGTCGACGACGCCGAGGTGCTCGAGTACTGGCAGTCCCGGCCCTGGCCCTCGCGCATCTCGGCCTGGACGTCGCGGCAGTCCGAGCCGGTGGGGTCGCGCGCCGACCTCGAGGCGGCCTATGCCCGCCGGGCCGCGGAGTTCCCCGACACCGGCAGCGAGGCGGACGTGCCGGTGCCCGACTTCTGGGGCGGCTTCCGGCTCGTTCCCGACGAGGTCGAGTTCTGGGCCGGTCGGCGCAACCGGCTCCACGACCGGCTCGTCTTCACGCGGGTCGGCGACGGCGATCTCGGCGACGCGGCATCCTGGCGGGTCCAGCGCCGCCAGCCGTGACGGCATCCGCCCCGACCCGCGGACTCAGGAGCACTTCGCCGAGTCAGGTGCGTATACGGCCCTGAGTGCGCGAAGTGCTCCTGAGTCCGCGAAAGGGGGGTGGGGT
>DATIAB010000328.1:0-5474 GCA_035458265.1 Ornithinibacter sp.
CAGCCGGCCACGATGGCGATGGACACGCCGGCGGCGACGTAGGCCAGGGTGACCTTCCACCCGAACAGCGTCAGCAGCAGCCCGATCGCGATCTCGTTGACCAGGGGGCTGGCGATGAGGAAGCTCAACGTCACCCCGAGCGGTACCCCGGCCGCGACGAAGCCGATGAACGCCGGCACCGCGCTGCACGAGCAGAACGGGGTCACGACGCCCAGGCCCGCTGCCATGACGTTGCCGAGCCCTTCGCGTCGGCCGCCCAGCATGGCCCGGGTGCGTTCGATGCTCATGTATGAGCGCAGGATCGTGATGACGAAGATGATCCCGGACAACAGCAGGGCGATCTTGACGGTGTCGTAGAAGAAGAAGTGCAGCGTCTCGGTCAGGCGCGCGTCCGGGTCCATGCCGAGCACGTCGTGGAAGACGACGTCCCAGAGCCACCCGTTGACCCAGTACGCCAGAGCCCACACCCCCGCCACGCCCGCCAAGGTCGCACCGCGACCCGTCGTGGTGCTGGGCAGGCGATCGGTGAGGCTCATGGCAGCGCTCCCACCTCATTCGTGGGAAGGGCCGCGGCCGAGCAGTCGAGCGGCGTCGGTTCAGCCACATCTGGACTGTACGGCTGGGGGCCGACCCGCTCCGTGAGCGTGTGACTGAAGGAACCACCTGAAGGCAGCGTGAGCCGGTGGCGTGAGGTCTTCAGCCTTTCGTCGTGTCGACGCCTTCACGTCCCCAGGGCGTCCAGCAGGTCTCGGCACGCCTGCTCGCAGCGTCGGCAGGACTCGGCGCACACCCGGCAGTGCTCGTGCATGGACGCGTGGCGCTCGCACTCGTCGCCACACGCAGCGCAGGCTGCCACGCACGCCTCGAGCACCGCTCGGGTCAGGACGGCGTCGGAGCCGGCGCGACGTGAGAGGACCGCGCCGGTCGTGGCGCACACGTCAGCGCAGTCGAGGTTGGTCCGCACGCACTTCGTGAGCTCCGCGACCATGTCCTCACCCAGGCACGCATCTGCACACGCCGTGCACGCCTGCGAGCACTCGTAACAGGCCTGGATGCAGGCAGCCAGCCTGCCCCGGTCGACCTGACCGAGGTCCTTGGGGTAGGTCTCGAGCATTGCCTCCACGGTGTGCATCTCGTTCTCCTGACCCGGGCGGCGGCGTCGGACCGTGAGTCCGACTCGGACCGTCGCCCGTCGTCGGTGACCTACCCATCAACGGGGTCGGTACTCCGTCGACGGCGCGAAGAGATCGGCCACTGCGGCATACGAGGTGAGCAGTGCGGGGATTGCGCTGCGCATCCGCTCGTAGACCGCGGCGTCGGCGGTGCCCACCTCGACACGCTGTCCTCGGCCCGCCAGCAGGCCCGGTGACAGTGACTCCAGCGCCGACTCGAGGGTCTGCGCGCGGCCGAGGGCGTGCAGACCCAGGGCGGCAGCGCCCAGCGCGGACCCCTCGGCGCCCCCGGTCACGGTGAGCGGGTGGCCCAGCGCGCCAGCGACGACCTGACGCCAGAGGTCTGACCGGAACACGCCCCCGGTGGCGCGGATCTCGGTGACCGGTTCGATCCGGTCGAGCTCGGCGACGATGGCCGACAGCTGGAGGGCGACGCCCTCGACGACCGAGCGCACGAAGTGGCCCCGGGTGTGGGAGTGCCGCACCCCCAGGAAGGCTCCGGTGATGGAGGGGTCCCAGAGCGGCGCCCGCTCGGCGAGCAGGTAGGGAAGGGTGATCAGCCCGTCGCTGCCCGGGGGCACGGACGTCGCGAGCTCGAGCAGCTCGGCATCGCCGGTCCGCTCGCCGCCGGTGTCCTGGCCGAAGACGCCACCGGCCCACCGCACGGCGATGCCTCCGTTGCTGACCGCACCGCCGACGACCCAGGCATCGTCGGTGAGGGCGTAGCAGAAGAGCCGGCCGGACCCGTCCACGACGGGATGCGGCACGACCGTGCGCACGGCACCGCTCGTGCCGACGGACAGACCGACGACCCCGCGCCCGAGCGCTCCGGTGCCCAGGTTCCCCAGGGGACCGTCGCCGGCGCCGACGACGACGGGGGTCGCGGTCGGCAGCCCGAGCCGGGCCGCGACGGCCTTGGACAGGCCGAGCGCGGACGTCGTCGAGAGGATGGGAGGCAGCTGGTCCTCACCCACCCCCGCCAGGTCCATCGCGACGGGGCTCCAGGACCGGGTGGTGAGGTCGAGCAGGCCGGTGGCGGACGCGGAGGACAGCTCGGTGGCCAACGTGCCGGTGAGGGCGTGCAGGACGAAGTCCTTGAGCCCGACCCACTGTCGTACTCGTCTGAAGAGATCGGGCTCGTGCCGGGAGAACCAGACCAGCTTGGTCAGCGGGCTCATCGGGTGCACGGGGGTGCCGGAGGACCGGTGCAGGTCATCGGCCAGCCCCAGGTCGTGGAGCTCGCGGGCCTCGGCGGTGGCGCGGGCGTCGGCCCAGGTCAGCAGGGGAGTCAGTGGTCGGAGCTGGGCGTCGAGCCCGATGAGGCCGTGCATGGCGGAGCTGACGCTGATGCCCACCACCCGTGCCCCCCGTGCGGCGGTGACGACTTCGGCAAGGGCACCCGTCACCGCCGCGGCGAGAGTGGCGGGATCCTGGACCTGCCAGCCCGGGGCCGGTTGCAGCAGCGGGTACTCCCGCACCACCGTGGTGCGCCAGGCCGACCCGAGGCCGAACGCCACGGCCTTGGTCGCGGTGGTGCCGACGTCGAGCCCGATCACCACCTCTGCTGGTGGGTATGCCGTGGTGTCGCTCCCGCTGGTGCTCCCCGTCCCGGTCATGGCGTCACGTCACCTGCACTTCGGCGCCGCCCTGGGACCACAGGGTGTGGAAGGTCCCGGGGCGGTCGACGCGGGCGTAGGTGTGGGCGCCGAAGTTGTCCCGCAGGCCCTGCACGAGGGATGCCGGGAGGCGCTCGGCGCGCACGGTGTCGTAGTACGCCAGGGCGCTGGAGAAGCCGGGCACCGGGACCCCGGTCGAGGTGGCGAGCCCGACGACCCGCCGCCAGGCCCCCTGCCGCTCGGCGAGGCCCGCCGAGATGCTGGGCGCCACGAGCAGGGTGGCCAGGCCGCCGGCGGCGTACTCGTCGCTGATCTGGCTGAGAAGCCTGGCCCTGATGATGCAGCCGCCACGCCAGATCCGGGCCACGGTGGCGATGTCGACGTCCCAGCCGTACTCCTGACTGGCTGCGCGGATCTGCTCCAGCCCCTGGGCGTACGCCACGACCTTGCTCGCCCACAGCGCCTGCCGGACGTCGTCGACCAGCCTCTGGCGGTCGGAGACCTCCACGTGCCGGGTCGGCCCCGCGAGCACGCCACGGGCGGCCGCGCGGATGACGGCGTCGCCGGACGCGGCCCGGGCGAACACGGACTCCGCGATGGTGGAGACCGGGACGCCGAGCTCGAGCCCGGACTGAACCGTCCACCGACCGGTGCCCTTCTGCTCGGCTGCGTCGACGATGACGTCCACGAGCGCCCGGCCGGTCGCCGGGTCGACCTGGTCGAGCACCTCGGCGGTGATCTCCACGAGGAACGAGTCGAGCTCGCCGGTGTTCCAGTCACGGAAGACGCCGGCCACCTCGGGGGCCGTCAGACCGGCCGCCGAGAGCACGTCGTAGGCCTCGGCGATGAACTGCATGTCCGCGTACTCGATGCCGTTGTGCACCATCTTCACGAAGTGGCCGGCACCGTCGGGCCCCATCCACGCGCAGCACGGTTCGCCGTCGACGCGGGCGGCGATGGACTCCAGGATCGGTCCTAGTGCGGCATACGCCTCCGGCGACCCGCCGGGCATGATCGAGGGTCCGGTGAGCGCACCCACCTCGCCACCGCTGATGCCGGCGCCCACGAAGTGCAGCCCCAGGTCGCGCAGCGCAGCCTCACGCCGCCGGGTGTCCGCGAACTGGGCGTTGCCGCCGTCGACGACGATGTCGCCGGCCTCGAGGTACGGGACGAGCTCGTCGATGACGGCGTCGGTGCCCGGCCCTGCCTGGACCATGATGATGATGCGGCGAGGCCGCTCGAGGGAGGCGACGAACTCCGCGACGGTCTGCGCGCCGACGAACCGGCCGTCGGCCGCGTGTGCCTCCAGGTGGGCGAGGGTGCGCGCGTGGGTGCGGTTGAAGACGGCGACGTCGTGGCCGTGGCGGGCGAGGTTTCGGGCCAGGTTGCTGCCCATGACCGCGAGGCCGATGACGCCGACGTTGGCGAGCTGGTGGGTGGTCATGGGTCAAGCCTCCTTGTTCCAGCGCCGACGGAGTGCGAACGCTGCTGACTTGGGGCGCCGGTCGCGGGTGAAGGCGCCCTTCTTGTTGCCGTCGACCCGCATGATGCCGGAGGTCGTCGCGAAGTCGGCGAAGTTCCAGACGTGTTCTCCGACGACGGCATCCACGGAGTCGAACACCCGGTGGTTCATGTCGAGGTAGTCGACCTGGTACTCCTCGCTCCACGGCTGCGGTGTGAGCGAGTGGTTGCCCGCGAGGGTGTCGGCGCCGTACTCGGTGATGACGATCGGCTTGCCCTCGGACGCCCAGCCCTGCAGCTCTGCGGTCCAGGCGATCTCGGCGCCGGCGAGGTCGCCGGTGTTGACGTACCAGCCGTAGTAGCGGTTGAGCATCAGCACGTCCGCGAACTGCGAGACCCGGCACGCGCCGTGCGGGGCGAGCATGACGTTGACGAAGCCGACGGGGCGCGTCGGGTCGGCCTCGCGGGCCACGTCGAACAGCGGGCGGAAGTAGTCCTCGGCGCCCTGGGTGTCGGACTCGGGCTCGTTGGCGATCGACCACAGCACGACGCTGGGGTGGTTCTTGTCGCGGGCGACGAGCTCGCGGATGGCTTGGGCGTGCACCTCGCGGGAGCTGTCGTTGATGGTGTCGGGGGAGAAGGTCGTGTAGCCCTGCCGCCGAAGATGCCGCCGCCCAGGCCCATGTTGAGGCCGACCGCCGCGGTCTCGTCGATGACGACGATCCCGTGTTTGTCGGCGTAGTCGAGGACGTTCTCGCTGTAGGGGTAGTGCGAGGTGCGGAAGGAGTTGGCCCCGATCCAGTCGAGCAGCTCGAAGTCGTTGACGAGGTGGGCGTTCTTGTGGGCCTTGCCGATGACGGCGTGGTCCTCGTGCATGCCGAAGCCCTTGAAGTAGAAGGGTTCGCCGTTGATGAGGAACTCGGTGTCGCGCACCTCGACGGTGCGGATGCCGACGTTCTGGTGGATCGAGTCGTGCACGGCCCCCGCGTCGTCGACGAGCTGGACCTCGAGGTCATAGAGGTAGCCGTCGCCGGGCGCCCACAGGTGCACGTCGGAGACCGCGAGCGACCCGGAGGCGCCGGTGCCCGTGGCGACCTGTGCGCCGTCGGCGTCGCTGAGCACGACCCGGACCTCGAGCCCGTCGTGGTCGACGGTCTCGACGCTCCAGCCGACCGAACCCGTGCTTCCCTCGAAGCCGGTGGTCACGGTGACGTCCTCGACGTGC
>DATIAB010000329.1:0-9787 GCA_035458265.1 Ornithinibacter sp.
GATATCAGGACGAGGTTGTCGAGGAACCCACCTCTTCGGATGCCGGTGAGCACGCCGACGAAGATGCCGATGACCGCCTCGAAGGCGATCGCCATGAGCGCGAGCTTCGCGGTGATCGGGTAGCGGAGCTTGAGCTGGTCCAGGACGGGGATGCCGTTGGTCGTCTCGCCGAAGTCACCCTGGACGAGGTTGGCGAGGTACTTGCCGTACTGGACCGGGAGCGGGTCGTTGAGGTTGTACTTCTCCTTGAACGCCGCGGCGTAGGCGGGCGGGCAGGGCCGCTCGCCGCACTTGCCGGCGAGCGGGTCGCCCGGGAGGGCGAAGACCATCGTGAAGATGAGGAACGTCGCGCCCAGGATCACCGGGATCATCTGCAAGAGCCGGCGAAGGATGTAGGTGCCCACGTCACTTCCCTACGTCTCGGGCCGTTGCATCGATGGAACGGCGTTCGGTCGTGGTGTACCGGGGATGAACCTAGCCCAACTGAGGGGCAGCCCGACACCCGACGCCCCGGTGGCCGTCGGCGGGCCGACATCACCCCAGACGCGTCGGCCTGCCAGCGAGCGCTGACAGGCCGACGACGTCATCTGGGGCTGCGACCCCTCACGGGGCCGCTGCACCTCACTTCAGGGTGACGGACGCGAGGTCGATCGTCCCGAAGGCGGTGATCTTCATCGTGGCAACCTTCTCCGACCAGCCCATGGTCGACTTGGTGTACCACATCGGCAGAACCGGCAGGTCGACCGCGAGCAGGGCCTCGGCCTCCTGGTAGAGGGCGTTCGACTGCGCGGGGTCCGTGGCCGCCGCTGCATCCACGAGCAGCTGGTCGAACGCGGGGTTCGAGTAGTCCATGTAGTTCGAGTCCGCGTTCGTGCCGTAGATCGGGGTCAGGAAGTTCTCGATCGACGGGTAGTCCATCTGCCAGGCGAGGCGCCACATGCCCTTGACCTTGCGGTCACTGAGGTCCTTGAGCATGGTGGCGAAGTCGACCTTGCTCACCGTCGTGCACTCGATACCGAGAGTCTGCTTGATCGAGTTGCAGGAGGCCTCGGTCCACTCCTTGTGGCCACCCTCCGCGTTGTAGGTGATGGTCAGACCGTCACCCTTGTAGCCGCCCGCCTCTGCAAGCTTCGCCTTGGCCTTCTCGGGGTCGAAGACGCAGGACTCACCGCACTGGTCGGCCTTGAAGCCGTCGACGACCGGGGAGACCCAGCCCGTCGCCGGCACGCGAGCGCCGTTGAAGATCTGCTTGATGATCGTGTCGCGGTCGATGGCCATCGAGATCGCTGAGCGGATCTTCGGGTCGGCGAGGCTCGGGTCGACCTCGGGCCCGGCGATCTGGAGGTACTGCATCCCGCCGGCCTCCCGCTGAGTGTTGCGTTCCGGCAGGTCGGCCTTGTACTTGTCGTCGATCAGGGCGCTCGGCGGAATCTGGTTCGCGATGTCGAGGTTGTTGGCGAGGAGGTCGTTGTAGGCGGCGTCCGCGTCGAGGTAGATCTTGAAGGTGACCTTGTCGAGCGTGCCGGCGAACTCGCCCGAGTAGTCGGCGAACTTCGACAGGACGATGGACTGCTCCTTGGTCCACGAGTCCAGCTTGAAGGGACCGTTGCCGATCGGCTTGTCGCCGAAGGCCACCGGGTCGGTGAAGAACACGTCCGGCAGCGGCGCGAACGCCGAGTAGCCCAGGCGCACCGGGAGGTTGCCGACCTTCTCGCTCGTCTTGATGGTGAACGTGGTGTCGTCGACGACGACCAGACCGGACATCTTGTCCGCCTTGGCGTTGCCGGCGCCGGCGCACGGGTCGTCGCCCTCACCGGTGCACTGCAGGTCGGCGAAGCCCTCGATCGGGCTCATGAAGTAGCCGCCACCCTGGGCGTTCGGACCGTAGGCGGCATAGTTCCAGGCGTCGACGAAGTTCTTGGCCTTGACGTCGGTGCCGTCGTGGAACTTGTAGCCCTCCTTGAGCTTGACGGTGAAGTTCTGGTTGTCGCTCGTCTCGATGGACTCGGCGACATCGTTCGAAGGTGCTGCCGTCTCGGGGTCGTAGTGGACGAGCTTGGCGAAGACCTCGTCGATGACGTTGCCGCCACAGGTCTCCGAGGTGGCGCTCGGCACGAGCGGGTTCTCCGGGTTGCAGCCCTGGATGACGACCTCGCCCCCCGTCTTGCCGGCTGCCGTGGTCTCCGACTCGTCGCTGTCTCCGCTACCGCAACCAGCGGCGAGCAGGGCGACTGCAGCCATTGCTGCAACCGCGGCCGTGCGAGTGGTTCCTCGCATGGGTGTCCTCCTACGTGATTTGGTGTCGCCATCCGGTGGTCGGGTGGCCATGTGCGTGAAAGGCCCCCGATCGGGCGCATCCCACCGTGCAGCACCCCGAGGGGGCGTGCGCACACCATGAAAGACCATCGATACCCCCAACGGAAGCATTAGGTGCGGCCGAGATGGGATTGTGACCGAAGCGCTACCGGATCGGTGCCGGGCCGAAGATTCTTCGGCCCGGGGCCGCTAGGTTGGGCTCCGTGCGCGGCTACGACGACGACCTCCGGCTGGCCCATGTCCTCGCGGATGCCGTGGAGAGGGTCACGACGGCGCGCTTTCGGGCCGACGACCTGCGGGTGGAGGCCAAGCCCGACCTGACCCTCGTGAGCGACGCCGACCGGGATGCCGAAGAGCTCATCCGCGGGCAGCTGGCGCGCACCCGTCCTCGCGATGCCGTCATCGGCGAGGAGTTCGCCCCGACGGGGTCCAGCCAGCGCCAGTGGGTGGTCGACCCGATCGACGGCACCCACAACTACGTCCGAGGGGTACCCGTCTGGGCGACCCTCATCGCGCTCGTCGACGACGGAGTGCCGGTGATCGGCCTCGTGGCCGCCCCCGCCCTCGGGCGCCGGTGGTGGGCTGCACTGGGGTCAGGTGCCTGGGCGGGGAAGAGCCTGACCTCCGCGAAGCGGATCCACGTGTCCTCGGTCGCGCGCGTCGAGGACGCGTCGATCTCGTGCTCGAGCTGGACGTCGTGGTCGGCCGTCGGGCGCGAGGCGCAGGCACTCGACCTGGCCCGGGACTGCTGGCGCGAGCGAGCCTTCGGTGACTTCTGGTCCTACATGCTCCTCGCGGAGGGCTCGGTCGACATCGCCGCCGAGCCCGAGCTCGGGCTGCACGACATGGCGGCGCTCGTGCCCATCGTCACCGAGGCCGGCGGGCGCTTCACCTCACTGGCCGGGGTCGACGGCCCCTTCGGCGGCAACGCGGTGGCGACCAACGGCATCCTGCACGACGAGGTCTTGCGCCGCATCGGCACTCCCTGACCCTGACTTCTTGCGAATCACCCACCCAGGAGAGCCGGTTCCGGCCCCGAAGAGGTGGGTGATTCGCCATGAGTCGGCTAGAAGAGGGGGGCCTGGTCGGCCTCGCTCGCGACGCCCTCGAGCCGGAGGAGCAGGGCCTTGCGCTCCAGCCCCCCGGCGTACCCGGTGAGCGTGCCGTCCGCACCGATGACCCGGTGGCAGGGCAGGACGATCGGGATGGGGTTGGCCCCGTTGGCCGCGCCGACGGCCCTCGAGGCCCCCGGGGGCAGCCCGAGCCGACTGGCGATCTCGCCGTAGGTCGTCGTCGTGCCCCACGGCACGGTGGCGAGCACCCCCCACACGCGGCGCCGGAAGTCGCTGCCGACCGGTCGCAGCGGGAGGTCGAAGTCGCGGCGCCGGCCCTCGAAGTACTCCGTGAGCTGTCGGTGGGCTCGGCTCAGGACGGCAGAACCACCCCGGTCGTGCCCCGGGGAGCCGTCGGCGGGGGCGTCGAAGCGGATGGCGACGAGGGCCCCGCCGACCTCGACGAGCTCGAGCCGGCCGATGGGCGAGGCCATGACGACCGAGCGCGAGACGCCGGCATCCGACGCGCCCGACGCGCCCGACGCGCCCGACGGGCCCGACGCGCCCGGCGCGCCCGGCTCGGTCGACACGACGTCAGAGGGCAACCGTGCTCACCGGGCCGTCGACCCGCCCCTGCAGGGCCGGCACGATCTGGGCGGCGTCACCGACGAGCACGACCGTCCACTCCCCCGTCGCGACCCGGGCGTAGGCGGCGTCGAGGTCGCCACGCGAGAGCGCCCCGACCGCACGCAGGTTGCGGGTCGTGAAGTCCACCGGCAGGCCCTCGAGGGCGAGCGCCGCGCTCTCGTCGGCCACGGCATCCGCGGTGGCGTAGCGCCCGGGTGCGGTCATGGCGACGTAGTCGACCCCGGTACGCAGCTCCGCGTCGGTGAAACCCTCGCGGGCCCGGTCGAGGATGCCGAGCAGGATCTCCACGGCTTCGCCGGTCACCTCCGAGCGCACCGAGCCGGACGTGACGAACGTCCCACCGGCCACCCGGGGGCGGAACGTGGACCGGATGCCGTACGTGTAGCCCTTATCCTCGCGCAGCACCGCGTCGATCCGGGCGCTCGGGGAGCCACCGAGGACGAACGAGATCACGGGGTGTGGCGCCCAGCCGTGCGGCGTCGACCGGTCGGGGCCGGGTCGTCCGACGGCGATCTCGGTCTGCACGGAGCCCGGGCGGTCGACGACGACGACGCGCGCGGCATCCGATGCTGGGACGGGAGGCAGGGGCCGCGGCGCGAGCTGGTGCCGGGGCGCCGACCAGGTGCCGACCGTCGCCTCGAGCACGGCCATGGCATCGACGTCGGTGAGGTCACCGGCGAGCACCACCGTGGCCCCGGTCGGGCCGACGCGGGTGGCGTGGAACTCGGCGATGTCCTGGCGGGTGAGGGCGCCGATCGACTCCGGGGTACCGCCCGTCGGGCGGCTGGCCCGGTCGGCCGGGTCCCACAGGGTGCGAGCGAGCTCCTTGCCCGCACGGTGCGCCGAGGAGGCGCGCTCCTGCTCGATCTCGGCCAGCCGGTTGCGCAGGATGCGGCGTACCTGGTCCTCGGGGAAGGAGGGTTCGGCCAGGGCCTGGGTGAGCAGCCCGGCCGCGGTTGCGAGATGGCGCTGCGACACGTCGACGTCGACGAGCAGGCCGCCGTCGGAGACTCCGGCGCCGAGCACCATGCCGTGGCGCTCCATGAGCTCGGCGAACTCGTCGGAGGTGTGGGCAGCCGTGCCCTCGTCGAGCAGGCGGGCGGTCATCGAGGCGATGCCCTCCTGACCCGCGGGCTCGGCCGACACGGCAAGGGGCACGACGACGCGCAGCGACAGGACGTACTGGCCGGGCAGGTCGTGCAGCAGCACGCGCACCCCGTTGGAGAGCACGTGCTCGGTGGGGACGGGGAAGGTCCAGGGCTTCGGCGGGGTGACCTCGGGTCGGGTGATGGTCATGCGACCTCCTCCTCGCTCTCCCCGGCATCCGCCGTGTCCCGCACCCCGAGGTAGGCGACCACCGCCCGACTCTCCGGCCGCAGCCAGCGGCGGGCAGCGGCCAGCACCTGGTCGGCGGTGACCTCCTGGAGCCGGTCGAGGTGGGTGTTGACGACGTGCGGGTCGTCGTGGAGCAGGAGGTGGTGGCTGATCGTGTCGGCGCGTTCCTCCTGGCTGGCCAGGGCCGAGAGCCACGACCGCTCGGACTGTGCCAGCGAGGCCTCGAGCTCCACCGCTGTCGGTCCGTGCTCGAGGAAACCGCCGAGCTCCTCGACGAAGGCGGCCTCGACGGCATCCGGGTCCTGCCCGCCTGCCACGTCGAGCACGACGAACCCGAGCGAGGCGCCGTCGACGAAACCCCAGGAGGTGGCGTGAGCCCCGAGGGCGATCTGCTCGCGACGCACGAGGCGGCGCACGAGGCGCGAGGTGGACAGGCCACCGATGCAGTCCAACGCCACCGCCGCGGCCAGGAACTCGTCGGTCTCGTCGACCGGGAGTCTGAACGCGATGTGCAGCCGGTCGTTGGGCAGCCTCTCGCGCCGCTCCACGCGCACCGGCCCGGCCAGCGGCTCGAGCTGCTCGTGGTCGGGTCGCCGCGCCTCGGCGCTCGGGGCAAGGGCACCGAAGTGTCGCTCGACGAGCTCGAACCCCTGCTCGGGCGTGATGTCGCCGCACAACGTGAGCACGGTGTTGTCCGGCCCGTAGTGGGCGCGGAAGAAGGCGTGGACGTCTGCGAGGCTCGCGGCATCCAGGTCCTCCATCGACCCGATCGTCGGATGGTGGTAGGGGTGCCCCTCCGGGAAGACCGCGGCGTACACGTCGATGAGCGCGTTGCCGTAGGGCTGGTTGTCGTAGCGCTGCCGCTTCTCCTCCTTGACCACGTCGCGCTGGTTGTCGAGGTTCGTCTGGGTCACGGCATCCAGGAGGTGCCCGTGCCGGTCGGCCTCGAGCCACAGCGCGAGCTCCACCGCGCCCGTGGGAACGGTCTCGAAGTAGTTCGTGCGGTCGAACCACGTCGTCGCGTTGAGCCGCCCGCCCTGGGCCATGAGCGCCTCGAAGTGTTCGCCACTCGCGACGTTGCGCGACCCCTGGAACATCAGGTGCTCGAAGAGGTGGGCGAAGCCGGTGCGGCCGGGCGACTCGTGCCGCGAGCCCACCCCCACCCACAGGTTGACCGTGACGTTCGGGACGGTGTGGTCGGGGCTCACCACGACGCGCAGCCCGTTGGGCAGCGTGCGACGGTGGATCGGGTAGTCCAGCGGCATGGCCGTCACCCTACGTGGCGAGCCTCGCGCCGGTGAGGCGGATGCCGGGTGGTGGGCACCCGGCATCCCGCTCGGTCGTGGGGCTCCGGCCTCAGGCGGAGGTGCGGTGCCGCTCCTCCAGCTCGGCGACCCCGGCGACCTCTCCGTCGGCCGGGTTGCCGGGGATGGAGGGCTGCTCGGCCTCGGGGAGGGCGTCCATGGCCCGCCTCCCGAAGACCTGCTGCTCGGTGGCGACGCGCTCGGCCCGCCCGCGCCCGAGGAAGCTGACGGTCCAGTGCAGCAGGGTCGTCACGCGGTGCTTGAAGCCGATGATGTAGACGAGGTGGATGGCCAGCCACAGCAGCCAGGCGATGAACCCGGAGAAGCGGAACCGGCCGATCGACGCCACCGCGCTGAACCGCGAGATCGTGGCCATCGAGCCCTTGTCGACGTACTGGAAGCGGGGCTCGGTCTCCGCACCGTCGAGGCGCCGGGTGATCTGCTTCGCGGCGAAGCGTGACCCCTGGATCGCGACCTGGGCCACGCCGGGAAGGTCGTCGAGGGCGATCATGTCGCCGACGACGAAGACCTCGGGGTGGCCGGGGAGGGTGAGGTCCGGGAGCACCTTGACCCGGCCGGCCCGGTCGAGCTCGGCACCGGACTGCTCGGCCAGCTGCTGCCCCAGCGAGCTCGCCTGCACCCCGGCGGCCCAGACCTTGGTGAGGGCCTCGATCCGCGTCGAGGACCCGTCGGGCTCGCGCACGGTGATACCGGTGGCGTCGACGTCGGTGACCATCGCGCCGAGGCGCACGTCCACCCGCATGTCGGTGAGGCGTCGTCTGGCGGCCCCTCCGAGGCGCTCGCCGAACGAGGGCAGCACCGTCGGGGCCGCGTCGAGCAGGATGATCCGGGCGTCGGTCGGGTCGATGCGGCGGAAGTCGTTTTTCAGCGTGCGGTGGGCGAGCTCGGCGATCTGCCCGGCCATCTCGACACCGGTGGGCCCGGCACCGACGACGACGAAGGTCAGGGCGCGCTCGGCCTCGGCGGGCGTCTGTGCCAGCTCGGCGAGCTCGAAGGCGCCGAAGATGCGGCCGCGAAGCTCGAGGGCGTCGTCGATGGACTTCATGCCGGGCGCGTGGCGGGCGAAGTGGTCGTTGCCGAACCATGACTGTCCGGCGCCTGCGGCGACGAGCAGGGTGTCGTAGGCGGTCACCTGCTCCCGACCGAGCACCTCCGAGGTCACGGTGCGGGCTGCCAGGTCGATGTGGGTCACGGTGCCCAGCACGACCCGGGCGTTCTTCTGCCGGGCGAGCACCTCGCGGGTGCTCGGGGCGATCTCCCCCTCGGAGAGGATGCCGGTCGCGACCTGGTACAGGAGCGGCTGGAAGAGGTGGTGGGTGGTCTTGGCGATGAGGGTGATCTCGACGTCGTCCCGGCGCCTCAGCGCCTGGGTACCGAAGAGACCTCCGAAGCCGGAACCGATGACGACGACACGGTGGGGGGTGCTCACGACGGGTCCAACACGGCATCCGAGCGCGGTATGCCGCCTCGCGGCGACGTGGTCGAGGTCACCTCGTCAGCCACGCTGGACGTGACAAGGCCCGGATCACCGTGTGATCCGGGCCTTGTCGACGTCTGGTAGCGGGGGCAGGATTTGAACCTGCGACCTCCGGGTTATGAGCCCGGCGAGCTACCGAGCTGCTCCACCCCGCGTCGGGTGCACACCTGGGAACAGGCGTGCTCGGTAGACAGAACCGTACGTGACGCCCGGCGTCCGCACCAAATCGGCGCCACCCCGACGTGCTCGGGGTGGCGCCGACGAGGTGCTCAGCGGCTGCCGGTCACCCCGTGGGGGACGGTGACGGGCTCGGCGTGGCCGGCGCGGCGTCGGGGTCGAGCTGCGGTGCGAGCACCGCCGCCCGCTTGATCGCCGCGTCCAGGCGTTTCTGCGCCTGGTCGTAGGCGGTGAAGTTGCCGGTCTTCAGGGCCTCCTGGCCGGCCGCGTAGGCCGCCTGGATCTCCGTCAGGGCTGCCGCGAGCTGGGTGGCGGCCGAGCCCGTGGGTTCCGTCGGCGCTCCGGGCTCGGTGGGCTCACCCGGGTCGGTCGGGACCTCGCTTCCGTCGCCCTGGCCGAACAGACCGCTCAGGGCCTGCTCGAGGGTGTCACCCCAGGCCACCGTGGTGCCGTACACGGCCACGGTGATCTTGTTCTGCGGGAAGGACCCCGAACCGGCCGCCGCCTGCACGTAGATCGGCTGGACGTAGAACATCCGGCCCTCCAGCGGGAAGGTCAGCAGGTTCCCGAACGTCAGGGTCTTGCCGCCGCCGGAGTTGTTGGTGATGTACTGCGCCAGCGACAGCTGCTCGGCGGCGTTCTGAGAGCGCACCGGCGAGTTCTGGATCTGGTTGAGCACCTGGCCGGGGCCAGCGGGCGTCGACGAGCCGTACTCGAGCAGCCGCAACGACCCGTAGTCCTCGGCAGGCTTGCCCGCCTCGGACCCGGCATCCGCATCGACGGCGAGCAAGCCACGCAGGATCTCTCGACCCGCCTCGTTGTTGCTCGCGGGCACGAACGGCGTCGTGATCGAGAAGGCGGCTTCGTCCTCCCCGGGCATCGCGATGGACTGGAAGACGACGGGCTGGTCCTGCGAGACCTGCGAGGGGTCCCGGGGCACGCGCCACTTGTCGGAGTTGGAGTAGAACTCGTCCGGGTTGGTGACGTGGTACTCGTTGAGCAGCTCGCGCTGCACCTTCACGAGGTCCTGGGGGTAGCGGATGTGGGCCATCAGCTCACCGGAGATCTCAGAGATGGGCCGCACCGAGCCGGGGAACGCCTTGCTCCACGCCCTGAGCATGGGGTCCTTGGTGTCCCAGCCGTAGAGCTTCACGCTGCCGTCGTAGGCGTCCACGGTCGCCTTGACCGCGTTGCGGACGTAGTTGACCTGGCCCGCCCCGACGGTGACCACCGTCGAGCGCTGCGTCACGGCATCCGACGTCGCGTCAGCCAGCTCGATGAGGCGGCTGTTGGGGTAGCTCGCCGACGTCGTGAAACCGTCGACGATCCACTGCACGCGACCCTCGACGACGGCCGGGTAGACGTTGCCGTCGAGCCGCAGCCACGGTGCGACCCGCTCGACGCGCTCGGTCGGGGTGCGGTAGTCCAGGATCCGCGACGACTCGTTCACGGCATCC
>DATIAB010000330.1:0-6651 GCA_035458265.1 Ornithinibacter sp.
TACTCGTTCATGGGTGTCGCCCACTCGCAGGGGTGGCGCAACGCCCGCAGCTTCTTCGACCCGGCACTCGTGCCCGACCTCGTCGCCATCGGCGGACGCGATGCCGCGGCCGCCGGCGAGATGGCCCGTCGCTTCGACTGGAAGCACGTGGAGACCGACTGGCGCGCCCTGATCGCCCGCCCGGACGTCGACCTCGTCGACATCTGCACACCAGGGGACACGCACGCCGACATCGCCATCGCCGCCCTCGAGGCGGGCAAGCACGTCCTGTGCGAGAAGCCGCTCGCCAACACGGTCGACGAGGCCCGGGCCATGGTGGCCGCCGCCGAGAAGGCGCGCCGACGCGGCATCCGGTCGATGGTCGGTTTCACCTACCGCCGCGTGCCCGCCCTGGCGTTCGCGCGCCAGCTGGTGCAGGAGGGGCGGATCGGCGAGGTTCGCCACGTGCGTGCCCAGTACCTCCAGGACTGGCTCGTGGACCCCCAGTCACCACTGACCTGGCGGCTGCAGAAGGACCGCGCCGGCTCCGGCGCCCTCGGCGACATAGGCGCCCACATCATCGACCTCACCCACTTCGTCACCGGCGAGCGGATCTCCGGGGTCAGCGCGACGATGGAGACCTTCGTGCGCGAGCGTCCCCTCCCGGGCGCCGTCCACGGGCTGTCGGCCGAGGTCGGCACCGGCCGCGGCGAGGTCACCGTCGACGACGCCGCGATCTTCCTGGCCCGCCTGAGCGGCGGAGGGTTGGCCACCTTCGAGGCGACCCGCTTCGCCACCGGCCGCAAGAACGCGATTCGCCTCGAGATCAACGGTTCTCGGGGAAGTCTCGCGTTCGACTTCGAGGACATGAACGTGCTGCACGTCCACGACGCGCAGGCGCCGGCCCGGGAGTCGGGCTTCACCCGGGTCATCGTGACCGAGGCAACGCACCCCTACGTCGAGCACTGGTGGCCCGCCGGCCACGGCCTCGGCTACGAGCACGGCTTCAGCAACCAGGCGGCCGACCTCCTCGACGCGATCAGCCGGGGCGTCGACCCCGAGCCGTCGTTCGCGGACGGCCTCGCCGTCCAGGAGGTGCTGGCCGCCGTCGAGCTCAGCGCGGCCAACGGCTCGTGCTGGACCCCCACAGACGCCGTCCCCCCAGACGGTTCCACCGACGGCTGACGCCGTCGCACCGGCGGCACCTGCCGCCACTGTCCCCGACCCGAACCGCCGTGGCCGACCACCACGACCACCACCAGGAAGGACCGCCCGGTCACCGTTCAACCCCCCTGTCATTGCAGTGACGAAGGAGCAGCATGAACGACAACGACGTCAACGTCACCGGGCTGGTCACCAAGCTCGGGCTCAACCGCCGCCAGTTCATGGCGGCCACCACGGGGATGGCAGCCGCGGCTGCGGTCACCGCGCCATCGGCCCTCGCCGCTCCCGGCGGCGCCAACGGGGTGCTCGTCCCCCCGGGCAAGCGCGGCATCATCCTCTACACGGTGCGCGACGCCATCGGCCGTGACCCGAACACCTCCGAGTTCGCCTCGGGCTTCAAGGAGGTCCTGACCGAGCTCGCCAAGATCGGCTACAAGCAGATCGAGTTCGCGGGGTACAACCAGCACCCCAATGCCGAGGGTGGGAACGTCAACAACCCCGCGGGTGCGGCGCTGCTGCGCACGTGGCTGGACGACAACGGCCTCGAGGCAGAGGGCAACCACGGCTCGATCCCCTCGACGATCACCGACGCCTCCCTGGCGGCGTTCGACGCAGCGTGCGAGGTCGCGAACATCCTCGGGATGGGCCACATCGGCACGGGCAACGACCCCACCGGAAGCGCCTTCGTCGCCGACTGGGTCGCGGCGGCCGACCGGTGGAACATCCTCGGGGAGCGTGCTGCCTCTCACGGGCTGAAGCTCTACACGCACAACCACGACATCGCGTACAGCTTCCTGCTCGACAGCGGCCCGCTCGACGCCCTGGGTCGCCCGACCCGCAGCAGCGGCATCCGTCGCCTGGAGCACTTCCTGGCCAACACCGACCCGGCGTACGTCCACCTCGAGATGGACGTCTACTGGGCCCACGTCGCGCAGTACAAGCACCACACGTACACCGCACCCGACGGCACCGTGGTGACCGGCGCGATCTTCGACCCCGCGGCGACCGTCGCGGCCCAGACCACGCGGTTCCCGTTGTTCCACGCCAAGGACGGCGCCCAGATGCCGGGCACGACCAACGGCTACACCATCGTCCCGTTCGGTGTCGGTGACATCGACTACACGACCTTCTTCCAGCGGGTCGGGGCCAAGGGCTCCCACAACCCCATGTGGGAGCAGGACAACGCCGGTGGCGGCAGCGCGAACCCGGGTCAGTCCCTGGCGTACGCCCAGCTGAGCTACGACAACCTGGCAGCCCTTCGCGGCTGACCTGCTCCAGTCCGCCGGCTCCGCAGCCGGTGGGCGCCGGCCCGGGTGGTGGTGTCGCCTGCCGTTGCAGCGGCAGACGCCACCCCCGGGCCGGCTCGCCCGACACTCACGAAGGACGTGGACATGAAGTTTAATCTCACCAGCGGTCGGCCACGGGTGGTTTCCACCGTAGCCGTGCTCGCACTCACCCTCGGCACTGCCGGTGCTGCCCTCGCGGGGCCCGCCTCAGCCCACGACGGCGTCGACCACGGCGCCGAGGCAGGGTCCGAGGCGGCCCTGGACTGGTCGAACTACGAGAAGATCACGCTCACCAAGGACACCGGTGAGCCGATCGACATGGCGGTGATGCCCGACGGCAAGGTGCTCACCACTGCCCGCAACGGGGACATCCGACTCACGAACCCGGATGCCGGCACGACGAAGGTCGTCAACACGGTGCCGGTGTACAGCAACTCCGAGGACGGGATGCAGACCATCACCCTCGATCCCGGGTTCGACACCAACAAGTGGGTCTACCTCTACTACGCACCGCGCACCATGACCGCGCCGTACGTCACGACGACTCCCACCGGCTCGGCCCCCACGACCCTCCCCGCAGGGGCGGACCCCGCGACGTACTGGGAGCAGTGGAAGGGGTACAACCAGCTCACCCGCGTCAAGTGGGACGACGCGGCAGGCGCCCTGGACATGGCCACCGAGCAGGTCATCATCAAGGTCGAGCAGCAGCGCGGCCAGTGCTGCCACGTCGCCGGTGACGTCGACTTCGACGCCGACGGCAACGTCTACCTCGCGACCGGGGACAACACGCCCGCCAGCACCCCCGGTGCCAACGGCTTCGCCCCGAACAACGACGCCCCGGGCATGAACCCGGGCCTGGACTCGCGTCGCGGCGCCGGCAACACCAACGACCTGCGCGGCAAGATCCTGCGCATCAGCGTCCAGCCCGACGGGTCGTACACGATCCCGGCCGGCAACATGTTCACCCCGGGAACCGCCCTGACCCGCCCCGAGATCTTCGCGATGGGCCTGCGCAACCCGTTCCGCTTCGAGGTCGACCCCGCGACGAACTCCGTCTCGTGGGGCGACTACGGCCCGGATGCCGGTGCGCCCAGCGACATTCGTGGCCCGATGGGCCTCGTGGAGTGGCAGACGACGTCGATCGACACCCCGGTCAACGGCGGCTGGCCCTACTGCACCGGAAACCAGTTCAACTACAACGAGTGGAACTTCGCCACGGCGACCCCGGGTGCGTTCTTCGACTGTGGTGCCGGTGCGCAGAACAACTCGCGCTGGAACACCGGTCTGGCCGTCCTCCCGCCGGCCACCGCGGCGACGCTCTACTACGGCGACAACAACACCCACCAGCCGTGGCCCGAGCTCACCGACTTCAGCCCGGCCGGTGGCCAGGGCCCGATGGGTGGCCCGGTCTACCACTACGACGCGGCCAACCCGTCGACGACGAAGTTCCCGGAGTACTGGGACGAGAAGGCCTTCTTCGCCGAGTTCTCCCAGGACTACCTCGCGGTGTTCGACGTCCAGTGGCCCAACGGCCCCGTGGACCACATCACCCACTTCCTGCCGAACGCGGCCCTCGAGACCAACGGCCAGGCGATCACCGACAGCCCGATCGACATCGAGTTCGGGCCCGACGGCTCGCTCTACGTCCTGGACTACGGTGACGGCTTCTTCCGGGCCAACCCGGACGCTGGCCTGTACCGGATCGACTACTCGCCCGGGAACAAGGCGCCGACCGCGCGCATCTCGGCCGAGCCGATCTCCAGCAGCGGCGTGCCGCTGACCGTGCAGTTCAACGGTGGCACCTCGTCCGACCCCGAAGGTGGCGCGCTCACCTACGACTGGGACTTCACCGGTGACGGCACGTTCGACGCCACGGGCGTCGCGGCGAGCCACACCTACACCACGCTCGGCTCCTACACCGCCCGCCTGCGGGTCACCGACCCGGAGGGCCGGATCGGCATCACGAGCAAGGTCATCAGCGTCGGAAACGTCGCACCGAGCATCGCCACGAGCACGCCCAACGGCGGGTTCTTCGACTGGGGCCAGGCCGTGCCGTTCGTCGTCACGACCAACGACCCCGAGGACGGCACCGCCACGGTGTGCAGCCGCGTCGCCTGGACCTTCGGTCTGGGTCACGACGCCCACGCCCACCCGCTGAGCCAGGGAACGGGTTGCCAGTTCGCGATCCCCACCCCTGCTGACGCGACGGAGCACGGTGAGACCGAGAACATCTTCGGTGTCGTCGTCATCCGCTACACGGACGCCGGTGCCAACGGAGTCGCCCCCGCGACCTCCGAGGTCTCGCTCATCCTCAACCCGAAGTCGCAGGAGGCCGAGTGGGCCGACGGCACCTCGGGTGTGGAGCTGACCGCCGACGAGAACGCGAGTGGCCTGCGCAAGGTCACCTCGTTCGACGCCGGTGACCACCTCTCCTGGGACCCGGTGAACCTCGCCGGAATCACGGGCGTCTCGGCAACGGCCTCCGGCTCGGGCACCCTGTCCCTGCGGTGGAACGCCCCTGACGCAGCACCCTTCGGGACCATCGCCGTCAACAGCGGCGCCTGGTCGGACACGGCAGCGACCCTGTCCAACGTCCCGACCGGGACCGGAGTCCTGTACGTCACGTCCACGGGCGGCGTCGTCCTCGACAAGCTGACCTTCGCGGGCAGCGGTGTCGCCGACGTCACGCCTCCGACGGTCGTCGCGGTGCTCACGCCGGCGGAGCCGAACGGTGAGAACGGCTGGTACACGTCCAACGTGACCGTCCGCGTCAACGCCACGGACAACGGCACGATCTCGAGCCGTCAGTTCTCGGTCAACGGTGGCACCACGTGGTCCAACCTCAACAACAACAACCCGCAGACGACGATCTCCGCGGAGGGCACCACCACGGTCCTCTTCCGGGCGACCGACAACGGCGGGAACGTCTCCGAGGTGGGTCAGGTCGTCATCAAGATCGACAGGACGGCTCCCACCGTGGCCTTCGCGGGCGCAACCGAAGGGGCCGAGGTCGGCAACGCCGGCGACGTGTCCTGGACCGCGGCCGACGCCACGTCCGGCATCCAGTCGGTCACGGCCACCGTCGACGGCGCGGCCGTCCCCGGTGACCTGCCGCTGGCGCTCTGGGCCCTCTCGCTCGGTGAGCACACGCTCGTCGTGACGGCCGAGGACAACGCCGGGCACATCACCACCAGCACGCTGGTGTTCACCACGACGACGTCGCTCGCCGAGCTCACCGAGCTCACCGAGCGGCTCGCCGACTCCGGTGAGGTCACGACGGCCGGGGAGCGCAAGCTCACCCAGCGTCTGGACCAGGCCAAGAAGCACGCGGATGCCGGTCGTGCGTCGGCTGCCGTGTCGCAGCTGGAGGACTTCATCGTCCTCCTCGCGGACCCGACCGTCGTCGGTGACGCGGATGCCGCTGCGGCGCTGGAGCGCGACGCCCTGGAGGTGATCGAGCAGCTGCGCAGCTGACCCTTGAACGGCCCTGCGGCGGGGTGGATGAGGCCCCCCGCCGCAGGGCCCCTCAGCTGGGCGATCACGCCGTCGGCACCACTCCCGGCTCCTGAGCACCACCACTGACTCCCACCACCACTGACTCCCACCATTCGCACCCCACTGACTGCCAGCCCGTCGCCCGACCGGCATCCCGACCCGCCTGGGCCGCCGCCCTGCAAGGAGGACCCATGACCACCAGCACCGAGCGCACCGGCCTCTGGCTCGTCGGAGCAGGTGGGTCCGTCGCCGCCACCGTGGCCACCGGCCTGGCCGCCCTGCGCGCCGGAGTCGCGCAGACCACCGGACTCGTCACCGAACAGCCGGGCCTGCAGGCTGCCGGACTCGTGGACGCCAACGAGATCGTCACCGGTGGTCACGACGTCACCACGGTCTCCCTGGCCAAGCGTGCGGAGGACCTCGCCGCCGCCGGCGTCATCCCGCACGGCCTGCCGCAGTTCGTCGCCCATGACCTCGACCTCGCCTCGACCCGGGTGCGCCCGGGCTACGTCGTCGGCGCCGAACCGCAGGGGGCAGCCGTGGACCGGCTCGCCGATGACCTGCGCGAGTTCGCGACCCGCGAGGGACTGACCCGGGTCGTCGTCGTCAACGTGTCGTCCACGGAGGCACCGGTCGTGCCCCACCCGGCACATCGGACCCGCGAAGCCCTCGACCAGGCCTGGGCGCACGGCGAGTCGCCGCTTCCGCCGAGCTCGGTCTACGCCGC
>DATIAB010000331.1:0-8104 GCA_035458265.1 Ornithinibacter sp.
AGCGAGTTGCCGAGCGTGTAGCCGAAGCCGGGCTCGAGGGGCTCGATGACGAACCGCGAGCGGAACTCGTCGACGGTCTCTTCCGTGAGGGTCGGGCGCTGAGCGATAAGCACGGAGTTTTTCCTTTCCGGATCCACCCACTATTTGACGGATCCGAACCTGATGAGGTTGGCGGAGAAGAAGGAATGGGACGAGCTGAGCCGGTGGTCGCCCGCCGAGGGCGACCACCGGCGGTGGATCACTTCTTGGAGTAGAACTCCACGATCAGCTGCTCCTGGACCGGGACGTCGATCTGCGCCCGGACAGGCACCTGGTGGATCAGGATGCGCATCCGCGAGGGGATGACCTCCATCCAGGCGGGGGTGACGCGCTCGCCGTGGGTCTCACGGGCCACGATGAGCGGGGTCGCCTCGAGCGACTTCTCGCGCACGTCGATGATGTCGTGGTCGGTGACCTGGAAGGACGGGATGTCGACCTTCTTGCCGTTGACCAGGAAGTGGCCGTGCACGACGAGCTGGCGGGCCTGGCGGCGCGTACGGGCGAAGCCGGCGCGGTAGACCACGTTGTCGAGGCGGCACTCGAGGAGCTGCAGGAGGTTGTCGCCGGTCTTGCCCTGGCGACGGCTGGCCTCCTTGTAGTAGCGGACGAACTGCTTCTCCATCACGCCGTACGTGAAGCGAGCCTTCTGCTTCTCACGGAGCTGCAGCAGGTACTCGGACTCCTTGATGCGACCGCGGCCGTGCTGGCCGGGGGCGTAGGGACGCTTCTCGAAGGCGGCGTCGCCGCCGACCAGGTCGACACCGAGACGGCGCGACTTGCGGGTCATGGGACCGGTGTAGCGGGCCATGTGTCAGTCTCTCTTTCTCAGTCTCGGGGTCAGACGCGGCGGCGCTTGGGCGGCCGGCATCCGTTGTGCGGGGTGGGCGTGACGTCCTGGATGGTGCCGACCTCGAGGCCGATGGCACCCAGCGACCGGATGGCGGTCTCACGACCCGAGCCCGGGCCCTTGACGAAGACGTCGATCTTCTTCATGCCGTGGTCCATGGCGCGACGGCCGGCGGCCTCGGCAGCCATCTGGGCGGCGAACGGGGTGGACTTGCGCGAGCCCTTGAAGCCGACGGTGCCGGCAGAGGCCCACGAGATCACCGCACCGGTCGGGTCGGTGATCGTGACGATGGTGTTGTTGAACGTGCTCTTGATGTGGGCTTCGCCCTGAGCGATGTTCTTCTTCTCCTTGCGGCGCACCTTGGTCGCGCGGCTCTTGGGAGGCATTCAGTAACTCCTGAGTTTCTGGTCTGGAAGCTTCGTGGAGGAAGAGGTCAGTGAGACGCCGTGAGGCGTGCGATCACTTGGCCTTCTTCTTGCCGGCGACGGTGCGCTTGGGGCCCTTGCGGGTGCGCGCGTTGGTCTTGGTGCGCTGGCCGCGGACCGGGAGGCCCATGCGGTGGCGGCGACCCTGGTAGCTGCCGATCTCGATCTTGCGGCGGATGTCCGCCTGGACCTCACGTCGGAGGTCACCCTCGATCTTGAAGTTGGCTTCGATCTCGTCGCGAAGCTTGACCAGCTCCTCGTCACCGAGCGTGTGAACGCGAGCGTTCGGGTCGACGCCGGTGGTCTCGAGCAGCTGCTGGGCGCGGGTACGGCCGATGCCGTAGATGTAGGTGAGAGCGACCTCGATGCGCTTGTCGCGCGGGAGGTCAACACCAACGAGGCGTGCCATGTGGCGGTTTCCTTGTCTGTTCTCGCATCGGTTTCGGTTCGTGCCGCGTCCCATCCCGCCTCGGGTGGGCTCCGGCCGGTGCTCCGGAGGTGACTTCAGTCCGCCTGGGCGGACCTAGCGATCACGTTGTTGGGTGTTGCAGTGGTGGAGCAGGTGCTGGTCTCAGCCTTGCCGCTGCTTGTGGCGCGGGTTCTCGCAGATGACCATGACCCGACCGTGACGGCGGATGACCTTGCACTTGTCACAGATGGGCTTGACGCTGGGGTTGACCTTCATGTCAACAACTTCCTTGCTTCTCGGCTGGCTGACCTGCGCTGATCGGTGATCTCGCAGGCTCGATCACTTGTAGCGGTAGACGATGCGACCCCGCGTGAGGTCGTACGGCGAGAGCTCCACCACGACCCGGTCCTCGGGGAGGATCCGGATGTAGTGCTGTCGCATCTTGCCGCTGATGTGCGCGAGCACCTTGTGCCCGTTGGCCAGCTCCACACGGAACATGGCGTTGGGAAGGGCCTCCACGACGGTGCCCTCGATCTCGATCACGCCTTCTTTCTTCGGCATGTCCTCCACAATCTGTCGTCTCGTTGTCTACCGTGGCCCGGGAACCGCCCGGCACCCGCGAGGGTGGCCGGTGGACCTCGTGAGGCGGTCCGGGGAACCTCTTCCCGGGCACGCGCGCAAGCGTCTGGGACGATCGCACGAGATTCCGGGCAGCCGCGAGGCGCCACGAAACACAGCCCACGTTGGGCCGACGCACCAGTTTAGTCAGGCGTGCGTCGAGAACGCCAATCAGCGAGGCCGCGCACCCGCCGGACGGCCGCCGTGACACGCCCGGGTGCGGGGGCCGGGCCCTCGACCGTGGGCGGCTCGGCGTCGAGCACCGGCGTGGACGTCGTACGCCGCAGCGAGCGGAGGCTGATGGCGGCCCGGACCCGGTGCCACCGGCCGACGTCCTGCGACATCGCCCGGCGCTCGGCGTCGACCGACTCCCAGTAGGTGCTCGCCGCGGCGACCTCGGGCACGCTCGGGCCGAAGACGAAGCTGTCGGCCCGGCGGGCCAACGCACCGGCCTGCCCGGACACGATGCCGGCCGACTGCTCGCGCCGGGTGACCGTCGGGCCCAGCGGCACGGGCTGGCCCAGGTCGCGGGCGTGGTCGACCAGCTCGCGCCAGGCGCCGACGAAGCGCGCCGAGGGCGAGGCCGCGCTGCGGCGGCGGTGCCGGCGCCACGCCTTGAGCCCGACCACGGCACCCAGCAGCAGCGCGACCACGAGCAGCGGCACGCCGACGTAGGTCATCACCACGCCGATCCAGGCGGGGACGCCCGGGATCAGGCCCTCCTCGTCCTCCTCGGCCTTCTTCTTGCGGGTGGCCTTGCGCTCCTTGAGGTCGGCGTCGCTCTGCTCGCCCGCGTCCGACGGCGGCGGGATGGGGTTCGGCGGCGGGATGACCGTCCCGGACATCGGCGTGTTGGTCTCGGGCACCCGGTCGGCCGGCGGCGTGTCCGACATGAAGTCCTCGGTCGGCAGGGTCTTCCACGACCCGTCGGCGGCTCGGAGCTCCACCCACGCCGCGACGTCCTTGCCGGTGACCCGACCGCCCTCCGGCACTACGGCGCCGAGCACCACGCGGGCGGGTACGCCGATGTCGTTGGCGATGAGGGCCATCGTGGCGGCGTACTGCTCGTCGTTGCCGACGATCTGCGGCGCGTTGACGAACTCGTCGGACAGCCGCCAGGCGCTGTGGCCGGCGACGTAGATGCGCTCGGTGCGACCGATGCCGTCGGAGTACTTGCCCTCCGTGCGCAGGTGCTCCGCGGCCGCCAGCACGCGGTCCATCGGGTCGGCGCCGGCCTCCTCGGTCCACTTCTCGGTCGGGCCCTGGATGAAGGCCGCACCCGCCGGCAGTGGCGTCAGCTCGGCGGACCCGACCGTCTCCTCGGTGAGCTCGTCGTCGGGCTGCACGGCCGTGAAGGAATAGCGGTCACCGGGCTGCAACCCCGTCGGGACGACGGCGGTGGAGGTGGCGAGGTTGTAGCGGAACACCTCGGCCTTGGCGCGCGCGTCGCCGGTCTGGAAGTCCAGGGAACGAAGGGCGCCGACAGTGGGCAGCCACACCCCGCTCCACCCCTCACCGAGCGTGACGGTCGCCTCGAGCTCATCCCCCTCCACCGGGTTGTCGATCGTGGACGACACACGCTGGAAGGAGTCGTCGGCCGGGCCGGGCAGCGCATCGTCCGTGGCGCCCCACACCATCCCGTCGTAGCGGTCCATCGCCGCGAAGCGCACCCGGGTGTCGGCCGGGACCCCGTCGACGTCGAGCAACGTCTTGTCGTAGACGTTGGCCGGGCTGGTCTTGCCCTTGAGGTCGACGTACTTCCGGAAGCCGGCGAGCGGCGAGGGGTAGCGGCCGATGTCGAAGGGCGGCTCGACCCAGGTGCGGGCCACCGCACGCCGGGAGTCGTCGGCGACGAACAGCGCGCTCGCCGGGTGGGCGAGGAGGGCCGCGAGACCCAGCATCACGACAGCGCCGACACCGCGGACGTACGACGTGCTGCCTCCGTGCACGGTGGCGCTCGCCCGGCGGGCCCGCACCGCCAGCCAGGCGAGGGCGAGCGCGGTGAAGAGCGCGCCCTGCACGACGAGGGACTGGGGGTGGCGCACCCCGAGCAGGATCGCCGCGGAGAGGACGACCGTCATCCCGGCCACCGGCAGCAGGGCCGCGAGCCAGGCCCGACGCACCGGTTGGTGGGCGAGCGCCGAGCCGACCAGCCCGGCGACCATCCCCGACAGCCACGGCAGCACCAGCAGCGGGCCGTCGCCGTCGACGGGCGGGAGCGTGGTGAGCAGGTCCTTCCAGCCGAAGACCGCCTGGTCCGCGACGCGGGCGAGGGTGGAGCCACCGGGGAGCGTGTAGGTGTCACCCAGCGAGCGCAGGCAGAGCGGTCCCCCGAGCAGGAAGAACAGCACGAGGCAGATCACGACCGCGGAGATGACCGGCCAGCCGGCGGCGCGGGTCAGGTGGGTGACCACGACCGCGATCACGGCGCCGAGCAGGCCGACCACGAGGTAGGCCGAACCGGTGAACGAGGACCCGAAGGACGACAGCGCCACCGCGGCCAGGGCGAGCGCGAAGCCCATGTCGACCCACGAGTGACGGTCGGGAACCAGCGCGCTGCGGCGTACGCGCGTGCGGGTGCCCGTCGCCGACCCGTCCGGGCCAGTCATCTGGCGCTCCAGCGCAGGAGACCGCCGAGGTCCTCCTTGGCAGCGAGGTGGAGCACGGGGAGGCCGCCCGTCTCGGTGACGCGGCTGTTGCCGTGGGGGTCGACCACGATGCCGAAGCGACGCACCTCGGGCGGGAAGGCGGCCGACGCGCGCAGCAGGTCGGTGAACGGCGACTCGCTGCCACCGATGAAGAAGGCGAGACTGGTGTCGGGTGCCAGCATGCTGGCCTGCCGGCCGGACTCGACCAGGCCGCGGTCGCCGAAGTCGCTCCGGCAGACGGCGTCGAGGGCCAGGTGGCCGTCCGCACCCGAGGACGCGTGCGTGCCGCACACGAAGGACACGTCGAACTCGTCGAGCACCGCCCGCACGGCGATCGACGCGGCGACCGTCATCGCGGTCTCGAAGTCCTCCGGGTCGGACCAGGCGTCGAGCCGGTCGTCGGCGACGATCGTGGCGTGGCTGCGGCGGGTGTCGAGGTACTGCCGCACGAGCAGGGCCGACTCGCCGGTCGAGGCCATCACCTTCGCCGACGACCGCCAGTGGATGTGGCGCAGGTCGTCACCGGGCACGTACTCGCGAAGCGCGTGGAAGGCGAGGTCGCTCTGGCTGACAGCGTCGGTGGAGACGCCCTCGAGGTCGCGCAGCAGGCCGGCGCCCAGGGACTCCATCGGGACGAGGTGCGGGCGCACGAGCACCTCGCGCACCGGCGTCCACACCACGTCGCGGGAGAAGATCCCGACCGGGTCGCCCCGGCGGGTCATCGCCGGGCCGACGGCGATGACGCCCCGCCGCTCGGTGCGGATGGTGAACGACTCCTCGTGGGCCGCGCCGGGCGCGAGCGAGCTGATGCCGTAGCGGTGGACGGCCGACCCGACCGGGACCTCGAGGGTGGTCGGGACCAGGCGGGAGGAGGCGCGGTTGACGACCTGGACGCCGGCCGCGACCGACTCCCCCGCCGCCACCCGTTCGGGTTGCAGGCGCAGGTCGACCGACACGGACGTCCGGCCGAGGAGGAAGGGCAGCGCGAGCACCGTCAGCACCAGGCACCCCGTTCCCAGGACCGCCAGCTCGCGCCACTGCGCGAGGACGGCGACCAGGAGCGCACCCAGGCCGAGACCGAGGACCAGCCAGCCGATCGGCTTGATGACCTCGAGCGCGTCGTTCAACCGCTGTCGCATCACCTTGGGCCGCCGATCGACGCCGTCGCGAGCGCCTCCAGACGGGTGCGGCGGCAAGGCGGAGTGCCGAAGACGGGCCGGAGGCCCTTCGAGCGCGCGACAACGCCGCCGACGCGCCCGGATGGCGGCGCGCAGCAGGTGAGAGATCGGCGGACCAAGGTGGTCAGGCCCCCACGCGGTCGGTCGGCGGCGCGACCGCGTCGAGCAGGCGCGAGATGACCGTCTGGACGTCGACGCCGCTGAACTGCGCCTCGGCGTCGAGCAGCAGGCGGTGCGAGAGCACCGGCTCGGCGAGGTCCTTGATGTCGTCGGGCACCACGTGGTCGCGACCGTCGGCGGCGGCCCACGTCTTCGCGACGCGGACGAACGCCAGGCAGCCGCGCGCGGACAGCCCGAGCTTGACGTGCGGCTGCCGGCGCGACTCCTCGGCCAGCTCCGCGACGTAGCCGATGACGGCGGGGTCGACGTAGACCTCGTCGGCCAGGCCGCTCATCTGCGCGATCGTGGCGGCGGTGATCACGGGCGTGACCAGGGCAGCACGGTCGCGGACGGCGGCGTTGTTGAGGAGCTCGACGGTCGCCTGTCGATCGGGGTAGCCGACCGAGGTCTTCATCAGGAAGCGGTCGAGCTGGGCCTCGGGCAGCCGGTAGGTGCCGGCCTGCTCGATGGGGTTCTGCGTGGCGATGACGAGGAACGGCTTGCCGACCGGGTGGGCGACACCGTCGACGGTGACCCGACCCTCCTCCATCACCTCGAGGAGCGCCGACTGCGTCTTGGGCGACGCACGGTTGATCTCGTCGGCGAGCACGATCGTGTGGAAGATCGGGCCGGGGTGGAACTCGAACGTGCCCTTGTGCTGGTCGTAGACGGTGACGCCGGTGACGTCGGAGGGCAGCAGGTCCGGCGTGAACTGGATGCGGGCATGGCTGCCCTGCACCGTGTTGGCCAGTGCGCGGGCCAGCATCGTCTTGCCGGTGCCCGGGAAGTCCTCGAGAAGGATGTGCCCCTCCGAGAGCAGGCAGGTCAGCGCGAGCCGGACCACGTGGCGCTTGCCGAGGACCGCCTTCTCCATGTTGTCGGTGAGCTGGTCGAAGGTCGACTTGAACCACTCGGCCTGTTCGTGGCTGATCGTCATCGTGTCGTTGCTCTCTCTCACCAGTTCCGTGAAGCCGCGAGGAACGTCTGTCCCCGCCAGGTGCATGCTGCCGTCGTCGTTCCCGACCGGTAGTAGTAGGGGATCTGCCAGTCACCGTTTCCGTTGATCTGGAAACCGCGGTTCTCGTCCCACCAGCTCGGATCACCGCTGTTGTCGACGCCGCAGGTGACGCTCTCGCCCGCCCTGAGGTCGCGGACATCGAGACGCACGAAGGCACACGAGGCCTCGACGCAATCGGGCTGCCACGGCAGCTGCTTGCAGTCCTGGACCGCCGGGTCGTCGTCGTCGCAGGCGGCGCCCTTCTGCACGACCACCGACGGCGGGGGCGGCGGGCCGCTCCGGTCGGAGCGTCCCTTCGACGAGAACCCACGACCTCCCGGTGACGGATCCTGCAACGTCACGTCGATCCTGATCTCCTGCTCGAAGTCGTCCGCAGTCATCGAGAACGGATGCGTGAACGCACCCACCGCTCCCAGATCCACTATCTGTGCGGCCCCGCCGTTGACCCGGATGGCCAGCTGAGCGGGATCACCGTTGCTGGTGCCGGAGATCGTCCACGTGAGGCTCTTGCCGTTGACTGCGGCCGGCCCGATGTCGTTGAGCATGCCGTCGAGGCGGCCATAGGTCTGGACGTTCTGCACGCCGCTCAGGGTGCAGCCCGCCGGGGCCTTCTCGTTGCAGACCCGCAGCTGCACCTGGTACGGCTGCTCGTTGCCGGGCGTGGTCACCCGCGCGGCCGTCGTGCCGGTCTGCTGGTTGAAGGTGCGGTTCACTCCCCCGGCCACCAGGATGTCCACCTTGCTGGTCGAGCCACGCGAGTCCG
>DATIAB010000332.1:0-7613 GCA_035458265.1 Ornithinibacter sp.
GCACCGCGCGCCTGGATGCGGTGGATGTCCCACGCGATCGAGTTCGAGAAGGCCAGCACGTTGGCGCCGTTGACCGACAGGCTGTCGTTCTCGAGGTACATCACCTGGATCTCGGAGGCCTCGTCGGCGACGAACAGCTCACCGCTGCCCGAGCACTGCATCATCTTCACGCCCTCGCCGGTCGCCGCGGCCTTGAGCATCTTGCCGAACCCACCCGAGCCCTTGTTCACGAAGCGCACGTCGCCCTGGTACGCGACCATCGACCCGGTGCGCGCCCAGACCTCGCCGTAGCGCATGTCGATGCGCAGGAGCTTCTTGTTCTGCAGGGCGAAGGGATCCTGGGTCGCCTTCTCCTTGAACTCCTGGAACAAGGACCCGTGAATCGTCATCGGTGTGCCACCCTTCGCGGTCGTGTCCCGGCCCCTCGCTCGAGATCACCCCCACGGTATGCGCGAACCGCGCCACGGTCATAGTGTTCACGTCAGGATTCAGGTCCACGTCAGGGAGGTCCCCCATGAGCTTCTTCGAGCGCGCCAAGGCCGCGGCCACCGACCTCGCCGCCAAGGCGGATGCGGAGATGAAGAAGGCCGGCATCAGCACCCCGGGCAGCCCAGGCAGCGCGGGCGGGCCGGTCGGTGCGGGTTCCGGGGTAGGCGGCTCCGGCGGAGGCCCTGCCGATCGGGCGCTGCGTGACCTCGGCGTCCTCGCCTACCTCGAGGCGACGGGCCGCCCGGCATCCGCCGCGGACCGCGATCGAGTCATGGCGGCTCTGCGTCAGCTCGAGTCGTCCGGGCACCTCGGCCCGCTCACCCTGACGCCTCCGCCGCCGCCCCCTCCTGCGGCATACGGCGGTCCGCCGCCACCGCCCGGTGCAGCCGCCGCCGCACCACCACCACCCTCATCGGATGCCGGGAGCCCGCCACCGCCCCCACCCCCACCTCCCGGCGCGGCACCCCCGCCGCCTCCGCCGCCGAGTGGCCCGGAACCCACGCCTCCCGGATCGACCCCGCCGCCACCCCCGCCCAGCTGGGCCTGACCCCAGTCCCAGGGAGGTCGGAGTCCTCCCGTCAGCGCCCCCCGGCAGGCCGGGGCGACGTGATGCTGCTCAGGTCCATGCGGCCACCAGGAGCAGGACGGGCAGGGTGGCCGCCCCCACGGCATACGTGTAGGCCACGAGGTTCACCGCGGGGTGGGGCGGGCCGTCGGCCAGCAGGCGCAGGCGGACGGGCGCCGTGGTGCCGGCACCGAGGGCAGCCTCGGGCGTGCGGCTGCCGGCGAGGGCGACCAGGGCCCGCGCCGTGGCCACCTCTCCACTGCGGCGCACGGCCGCCCGGTCGGCGAGGGCCTCGATGAGCAGGCGGACCTCCGCGAGCGCGGCCGCAGACCGCAGCCGGGCGGGAACGGCCCGGTGGGCGACCGCGAAGAACTCCAGAAGGAGGTCGTGCCGGCCCGCGAGGTGCGCGTCCTCGTGGGCGATGACGGCCTCCAGCTGGTCGTCGGGCAGCTCGTCGAGCACCCCCTGGGACAGCACGACCCGCGACTGCCGCCCCGGGATGCAGTACGCGGTGGGGGTCGGGTGGGCAAGGACCCGCACCCGCTCGCGGTCGCCGTCATGGGCCGCGATGATGTCGACGAGGCTGCGGTGGTCGCGGCGGATGCGGCGCAGCTCGCTCCCGACGTCGTGACCCGCGTACAGCAGGCGGGCCAGGACGGCGATGCTCGCGAGCACCGCCGGGACGACGAGCTCGAGGTGGGCGGTCGGGTCGGCCCCGGCGAGCATGAGCGGCAGGGCGGCCAGCGGCACCGCCACCGCGGCGACGATGCCACCCGACGTCACCGCCTGCCAGGCGACGAGCGATGCCCTCGGGGCGCGCCGAAACACCTTCTGGCGAGCCATGAGGGCCGGGGCCACCCACGCGAGGAGCACGGCCAGCCCCGCGAGGACGAGCGGGATCACGGGCTCCATGGTGACAGGCCCGGGCGGTTGGGCGTAGTCGCCCCGGGTGAAGGCGTGTCAGAGGCTGCGCAGGCCCCGTCGCCGAGACGGGGGAGGACCCTCACCCTCGGCACGTCCCTCGATCTCTGCGAGGGCGGCCTTGAGGTCGGCGATCTCGTCGCTCGTCGCCCCGTCGAGGAAGTGCAGGAGCGCCGTGCGACGGTCGGTGAGGTCCATGTCGTCCATCGTGCGGCGCATCGTCTGTGCCGTGAGGGCCTCTCGGGTGTCGGCCGGCAGGTAGCGCCAGGCGCGGCCGTCGCGCTGGCGGGTGACGAGGTCCTTCTTGGCGAGTCGGTCGAGGACGGTCATGACGGTGGTGTACGCGATCTCGCGCTCACCCTCGAAGCGGTCGAGCACCTCACGCACGGTCGCCCCCTCGAAGTCCGTGCCCCCGGCGGTGGCCGCCTCCCACAGGTGCTCCATGACGACCCGCTCGAGGTCACCGAGGCGGGGTGCGGAGGTCGAGTGCGGCATGACTACTCCTTCCGGGTTGGGGCAGCCTTCAAGGCTACGCCGAGGTCGAGCAGAACGTGAAAACGGTCGGTGGCCTCCGGGCGGTGGCTCACGAGCACCACCGCGCGGTCGTCGGTGGCGTCGAGCACGTCGTCCAGCACCGCCGTCGCGGTGGCGTGGTCGAGGTGCGCGGTGGGTTCGTCCAGGAGGACCAGGGGTCGGTCGGCGAGCAGGGCGCGAGCCACTCCCAGCCGGGTGCGCTCCCCACCGGACACGCCGCGCCCACCGTTCCCGAGCCGGGTCTCGAGGCCCTCGGGCAGTGCCCGGACCCAGGGGCTCAGCCCCGCTCGGTCCAGGGCGGTCCGGATGCCGTCGTCGCTCGCCTCGGGTGCCGCGAGGCGCAGGTTCGCCGCGACGGATGCCGCGAAGACGTGCGGCTCGTCGTCGACGACGGCGATGTGGCGCCGCGCCTCCTCCAGGCCGACGTCGCGCACGTCCACCCCGTCGACGGTGTGCCGACCTCGGGTCGCGTCGAGGTGGCGGGCCAGCACCGCGAGCAGGGTGCTCTTGCCCGAGCCGTTGGGCCCGACGACGGCCACCCGCTGGCCGGGCTCGAGGGTGAGGTCCGTGGGAGCGAGCTGCTCGCCGGCGCCCGTCCACGACGCGGCGACTGCGTCGAGCTCGACCTTCTGCCCGGTGATCTCGGCCGCGGTCGGGGATCCGGGGTCGGTCACGGCCGGCTCCTGGTCCAGCAGGGCATCCAGACGGGCGGAGCTGCCCTGGGCCCGGACCAGGGCCCGCATCGTGTCGACGAGCGGGGCCAGCGCGTCCCCCACGGCCACCGGCACGACGACGAGCAGCGCCGCGACGGGCGCGCCGGTGACCGCGGGGTCCGCGAGGAAGGCTGCGGCGATGGTCGCGGCAGCGGTCGCGACCAGCAGGGTCGCGGCGACGAGTGCGCGCCCGCGGCTCTGGCGCTGCACGGCATCCCGAAGCGACTCGTGGGCGTCGCGCAGCCACCCGGATGCCGTGTCCTGCGCCCCGATCGCCTGCAGCTCGCCGGCCTGGCGAGCCACGAGGTCACTGACCCGCAGCACCTCGGCCCTGGCCTCGAGCAGCTCGTCGCGCGAGCGCGACTCGAGCAGCCACGCGAGCCAGCAGGTGCCGGCGACCGCGACCAGCAGGGCGGCGAGCACGAGCCCGACGGCGGGGGAGAACCACGCCACGAGCAGGGCGGCCGCGAGCCCCGCGATGATGCTCGACAACACCGGCACGGTCACGCGCACCTGTGCCTCGACGACATCCGTGAGGTCGTCGACGACACCCGCGAGCACGCTCGATCGCGACCGGCGCCCGAGGCGGGCCGGTGTCAGCGGCACCAGCGCGGCATACACCTCGGTGCGGTGGCGGGCGAGGTCGTCGAGCGCCGCATCGTGCGACACGATCCGTTCGAGGTAGCGGAAGAACGGCCGGGCGATGCCGAACGCCCGCACCGCGACGATCGCCGTGAGCAGCGTGAGGATCACCGGCTGCTCGCTGGCCCGCACGATGAGCCATCCGGACGTCGCCGTCAGGGCGATGCCGGATGCCGTCGCGGCGCCGCCGAGCAGCCCGCCGTGGATCGTGGCCCGAGTTGGTCGAAGGTTCATGCCAGGACCTCCGCGCCCTCACGGGTCAGCGCGACGTGCCGGTCGGCGCGGGCGACGAGCTCTGGCCGGTGGGTCACCGCGATGACGGTGCGGCGCTCGCCGAGGTCGGCGAGCAGGTCGTGCACCAGGGTCGCGGACTCCGGGTCGAGGTGGGCCGTGGGCTCGTCGACGAGCAGCACCGGGGCGGTGGACAGGGTGGCCCGGGCCAGTGCGACGCGGGCGCGCTGCCCGGCCGACAGGCCGAACCCGTCGTCGCCGAGCGGCGTCGCGAGGGCAAGCGGCAGTGAGGCGACGAACCCCTCGAGGCCGACGAGCCGCAGGGCGTCCCAGAGGGCCTGGTCGTCGGCGTCGTTGCCCAGGGCGAGGGCCTCGCGCAGCGTCCCGGCCGGCAGGAACGGGCGCTGGGTCACGAGGTGGGCGCGGCCGGCGCGCACGGTACCGGCCGTGGGGCTGCGCAGTCCGGCCGCGAGCTCGAGGAGCGTGGACTTGCCGACGCCCGACGGGCCGGTGATCGCCGTCAGGCCGGGGCCCGCGTCGAGCGAGACCCCCGCGAGCACGGCATCCTCGGCGCCGGGGTAGGTGTAGTGGATGCCGTGCAGCGCCACCCCCAGCTCGGGCCCGATCCCCCGGCTCGAGTGCGCTGGTGGTTGCTCCAGCGACCGCGTGCGCACCCGAGGCGAGGTGTCAGCCGGGTCGAGCTCGGCGAGGATGCCGTCGATCGCCTCGGCGCCGTCGGCCGCGGCATGGAACTCGGCGCCGACCTTGCGGATCGGCCAGTAGGCCTCGGGGGCGAGGAGGATGGCGAGCAGCCCGGCCTGCAGCGTCATCGACCCGTGGGTGAGGCGGATGCCGACGCTGACCGCGACGATGGCGACCGAGATCGAGGCGAGCAGCTCGAGCGCTGCCGAGGACATGAAGGCCAGCCTGAGCGTGGCCATCGTGGCTCGCCGGTGCTGCTGGCTGACCTCGCCGATGACCTCGACCTGACGCTGTGCCCTGCCGTAGCCGACGAGGGTCGGCAGGCCCCGCATGACGTCGAGGAAGTGCCCGGACAGTGACGACAGCGCCGCCCAGCGCTTCTCGGTGTCGGCCTGCGTGGTCCTGCCGATGAGGGCCGCGAAGAACGGCAGCAGCGGCAGGGTCAGCACGACGACGAGGGCGCTGACCCAGTCCACCCACACGAGCGTCACGATCGCCAGCACCGGCACGACGACCCCGGCGACGAGTGCCGGGAGGAAGCGCGCGGCATACGGCTCGACGCTTGCGGCGCCCTGGGCTGCGAGCGTCACGGCCCGGTCGGGGTCGGGACGACCCTCGGCCGGTGACGTGAGCCAGCGGGCGAGCAGGCCCTCACGCAGCTGGGCGGTCACCTCGACCCCGACCCAGGCGGCGACCCGCTCGGAGACCCAGGCCAGCGCGGCCCGCACCACGAACAGGCCGGCGAGCCAGAGCGCGGGCTGGCGCAGCGGCATCCCCTCGACGAGGGCGACGACGAGGGCGGTGAGCGCCACCGCCAGACCGATCGTCGCGAGACCCTGGAGGACGCCCACGACGGCCAGGACGGCCACCGGGCGGCGGGCCGCCGGTGCCGCCCGGAGCAGTCGTGGGTCGAAGGGCCTCATGGGGATGCCGTGTGCCTCACTTCACCGCGACGGGAGCGGGCATGTGCTGGGTGCCGAGGCGCTTGCGGAAGGTCCAGTACGTCCATGCCGTGTAGAGCAGCACGACCGGCGTGAAGACCAGCGCCGCGACGGTCATGATCTTCAGCGTCAGCTCGCTGCTCGCCGCGTTCTCGAGGGTCAGCGAGCTGCCACCGGGGAGGGTGGTCGGCATGACGTTCGGGTAGAGCGTGAGGAAGTACGTCGCGACGGCGCTCGCGAAGGTGACGGCGGTGCCGATGAAGGCCCAGCCCTCGCGCTCCCTGACGTTGGCGTAGATCGCCGCGAGCAGGGACACCGCGGCGATGGCGGTGGTGATCCATGACCAGACGGTGCCCTGGGTCAGGCCGAGCCAGAGCAGGAGCACGACCGCGAGGACCGCCGAGACCAGACCGAGCGTGGTGCCCAGCGCGCGGGCGTCGCGGCGGATCTCACCGGTGGTCTTCAGCGCGAGGAAGAACGCGCCGTGGGTGAGGCTGAGGCCCAGGATGACGAGGCCACCGAGCAGGCTCATGGGGTTGAGCAGGGTGAACAGGTTGCCGGTGAACTCGAGGTCGTTGTCGATCGGCAGGCCGCGCACGACGTTGGTCAGGGCGACCCCGACGAGCAGCGGGGCGACGATCGAGCCGCCGATGATCGCCAGGTCCCAGCGGTTCCGCCAGGTCTCGTCGTCACGCTTGCCGCGGTACTCGAAGCCCATGTTCCGCACGATGAGGGCCACGAGCAGGATGAGCAGCGGCAGGTAGAACGCCGAGAACATCGTGGCGTACCACTCGGGGAAGGCGGCGAAGGTCGCACCGCCGGCGGTGAGCAGCCAGACCTCGTTGCCGTCCCAGTGGGGGCCGATGGTGTTGAGCATGACGCGACGGCGCCTCTCGGAGTCCTGCGGGCTGTTGCCCTTGCCGAGCACGGGAAGCAGCGCGCCGACGCCGAAGTCGAAGCCCTCGAGCACGAGGTAGCCGGCCCACAGGAGACCGATGAGTCCGAACCAGATGAGTGCGTAGTCCATGGTGTGTCCTGAGGTCGGGTCAGTAGGCGAACTGGAGCGGGGCGTCCTCGTCCGCATCCGCGTGGTCGGCCGGGTCCTCGAAGGGATCGGCGCCGCGGCGGACGTAGGTGAGGAAGAGCTTGATCTCGATGACGGCGAGCACGGCGTAGACGAGGGTGTAGGCGATCATCGAGATCCACACCTCCGTGACGCTCACCGACGGCGAGACGCCGGTGGCCGTCGTCATGAGGCCGTAGACGATCCACGGCTGGCGGCCGGCCTCGGTGAAGATCCAGCCCCAGCTGTTCGCGAAGGCCGGCGCCAGCGGGGTGAGGACGGCCACCCAGGTCCACAGGGGCGACTGCGGCACGAGGTTCCGGCGCGTGGCCCACAGGGTCGCGGCGGCGGCGGCCATGGTGGCGAACCCCAGGCCCATCATGAACCGGAAGGACCAGTAGGTCAGGGGGATCATCGGCGAGTAGTCGTCGACGATCACGAGGGCTGCGACGTCGGGGCCATAGCGCTCGGCGACCTTCTCGGCCATCGCACGCTCGCTCTCCTGCAGCTGGTTGATCCCCTCGACCTCACCGTCCCACGTGCCGGTGGCGAGGAAGGACAGCAGGCCGGGGATCTCGATGATGCGGGTGGCCTCGCTGCCGTCGAGCGAGCCGATCGAGAGCACCGAGAACGGCGCGTTCGTCGTGGTCTCGTACAGCCCCTCGGCCGCGGCCATCTTCATGGGCTGGACCTCGGTCATGATCTTGCCCTGGATGTCGCCGGTGACGATGACCCCGAGCGAGGCCACGAGGGCGAAGATCGCGCCGAAGCGGGTGGCCTTGCGGTACATCGGCTCGTCGGCCGTGGTGGCG
>DATIAB010000333.1:0-2172 GCA_035458265.1 Ornithinibacter sp.
CATCTCGCTCGAGGCATCGGTCGACAACGCCGTCACCGACAACGTCCTGACCGACGCCGGGGACGCCGCCATCCTGCTCACGCAGGGTTCGCACCGCACCCTCGTCGAGGGCAACACGACGACCCGCACGTCGGACTCCTCGGTGTCAGTGGGTGACTCGGACGACGTCGTCATCCGCGACAACACGCTGCACATGTCCGGCGGCGCCGCCATCAGCCTCGGCTCCTCCCACGGCGCTCAGGTCGTCGGCAACGACGTCCGCTACAACCCGGGCGGCATCGAGCTGAGCAGCTCCGACGACGCCGAGATCCGCGCCAACGACGCCCGCCAGACCCAGGCCGACGGCATCTCGCTGGAGAGCTCTGCCCGCAACCTGGTGGTGGGCAACCTCACGAACCACACCGGCGGAACCGGCATCAGCGTCGAGGGCGAGGTCCTCGACGCCAACGGCGACCCGGTCGACGGCAACACCATCGAGGACAACGAGGCCACGGGCAACCTCGGCGACGGCATCGCCGTCAACGGTGCCGGGCACACCGTGACCGCCAACGAGGCCTACAACAACGGGGCATGGGGGATCAGCGCGGCCGCCGGCACCATCGACGGCGGCGGCAACCTCGCCAGCGGCAACGCCGAGCCCGGGCAGTGCACCGGTGTCGTCTGCGCCCCCGGCAGTGCACCCGCGCCGGCGGAGCCCGACACGACGGCGCCGGACACGGAGATCACCTCGGCGCCGGCCAACGGCTCGTCCGCCCTGGCACCGCAGACCTTCGCGTTCACCGCGACCGACGACCAGGCTCCCGTGACGGCCATGCGCTTCGAGTGCCGTCTCGACGCGCCGCCGGACCCCGAGCCCGAGCCGCCCGAGCCGCCCGAGCCCGGCGATCCGCCGGAGCCCCCGCAGCCCGTGGACGTCGACAACTGGCTCCCGTGCGGAAGCCCCTTCAGCTACCAGTTCCTCATGAGCGGCGAGCACACCTTCGAGGTCCGGGCGATCGACCCCTCGGACAACGTCGACCTGACGCCGGACGTGCACACCTGGACCGTCGTGTCGGCGCCGCCCGGGCCCGATGACGTCGCGCCGAACACCGTGATCACGAGCGGCCCCAGCGACCCGTCGACGTCGACCGCCGCATCGTTCTCCTTCTCCGGGTACGACAACGCGACCCCCGGCCCGTTCCTCACCTACGAGTGCTCGCTGGACGGTAGCGCCTTCACGGCGTGCACCTCGCCGCGCGCCCTGACCGGCCTCTCCATCGGGGAGCACACCTTCGCCGTGCGCTCCGTCGACGCCGCGGGCAACCGCGACGCCTCACCCGCCACCAGCACCTGGACCATCGAGGAACCGCCGGCCGACACCACCGCTCCGGAGACCGCCCTCGACGCGCACCCCGACCCCGTCACGGTCTCGACCTCGGCGACCTTCGCGTTCTCCAGCGACGAGGACGTCGTGACCTTCGAGTGCCGCCTGGACGGTGCCGCCTACGCCGACTGCACCTCGCCGACGACCCTCACCGTCGCGGTCGGTGCGCACACGTTCGACGTCCGTGCGGTCGACGAGGCCGACAACGCCGACGCGACCCCGGCCACCTGGACGTGGACCGTCGGCGCAGCCCCCGTCCCGACCGCAGTCGCCTGTGGGCAGGTCGTCACCGTGAGCGTCGTGCTCACCGCCGACCTCACCGACTGCGGCGGCGACGGCATCGTCGTCGGTGCCAGCGAGATCACCATCGACCTCGACGGCCACGTCGTCGACGGCACCGGTCTGGCCAGCGGCATCCGGGTCGACGGCCACGACCGGGTGACCGTCACCGGCGGGTCGGTGCAGGAGTTCGACCTGGGCGTCGCGCTCGGGTCGGGCACCTCCGGCGCGATCGTGCACGCCATGGAGCTGCGGATGAACGAGCTCGCCGGCGTCTCCCTGACCAACGCCGACGACGCCGCCGGTGGCAGCACTGTCCGGCACACCCTCACCACCGCCAACGGTGCGGGCATCATCCTCGAGGCCGGCACCCAGCGGGCCCACCTCCACCACAACACCGTGACGGGCAACACCGGCCAGGGCCTGCACGTCATGGCCTCCGGCGACAACACCATCGAGGACAACGCCTTCGGCGGGTCCAGCGACGCCGGTGTCGAGATCGTCGGCTCGGTGGGCAACCGACTGCTGCG
>DATIAB010000334.1:0-26121 GCA_035458265.1 Ornithinibacter sp.
CGTGAAGAAGAACGCCCGCGTGCGCTACACGACGATCCAGAACTGGTCGAACAACGTCTACAACCTCGTCACCAAGCGCGCCACGTGCGCCGAGGGCGCGACGATGGAGTGGATCGACGGCAACATCGGCTCCAAGGTGACCATGAAGTACCCCGCGGTCTTCCTTCTCGGCGAGCACTCACGGGGCGAGACGCTGTCCATCGCGTTCGCGGGCGCCGGCCAGCACCAGGACGCCGGCTCCAAGATGGTGCACGCCGCGCCGAACACGAGCAGCTCGATCGTCAGCAAGTCCGTGGCCCGCGGTGGCGGCCGCACGTCCTACCGGGGTCTGGTCCAGATCCTCGAGGGCGCCCACGGCTCGAAGAGCTCGGTGGTCTGCGACGCCCTCCTGGTCGACACGATCAGCCGCTCCGACACCTACCCGTACGTCGACATCCGCGAGGACGACGTGCAGATGGGGCACGAGGCCACGGTCTCCAAGGTGTCCGAGGACCAGATGTTCTACCTCATGTCCCGAGGCATGTCCGAGGAGGAGGCGATGGCGATGATCGTGCGCGGCTTCGTCGAGCCGATCGCCAAGGAGCTCCCCATGGAGTACGCCCTCGAGCTGAACCGCCTCATCGAGCTCCAGATGGAAGGAGCAGTTGGCTGACATGTCGCTGCTGACCCCACAGCGCCCCGCTTCCGGGGCGCACACCGACAGTGCCGCGACGATGGTCCCGGACCAGTCGCGCGCCGAGCGCACCACGTCGTACGTCGTGGCCGACTTCCCCCTGCCCACCGGGCGCGAGGAGGAGTGGCGGTTCACGCCGGTCGACCGCCTCGGCATGCTCTTTCGCGACGAGGCATCCGGCGCGCACCTGACCTGGGAGCAGTCGCTGCCGGACAGCGTGACCCTGCGCACGGCATCCGCGCCGGAGGTTCGCGCCAACGGCGCCCCCGCGCCGGGAGACCGTGCCGCGGCGGTGGCCGCAGCCCACAGCGGCGGCGTCACCGTGCTCGACATCCCCGCTGACGCCGAGCTCGACGACCCGGTGCGACTGAGCCTGCGTGGCGACGACCACGAGGTCGTCCACGGGCACCTGCACGTTCAGGTCGGGCGGTTCGCCCGCGCCACGGTGGTGCTCGAGCACGCCGGCACCAGCGACTACACCGAGCTGCTCTCCATCGTGACCGGGGACGGCGCGCAGCTGACCGTGGTCACCGTGCAGGAGTGGGACGACACGGCCCACCACCTGGCCCAGCACGACGTCGTCGTGGGTCGTGACGCCTCGGTGCGCCACATCGCCGTGACGATCGGGGGCGGCATCGTGCGGATGAACACCAACGCCACGTATGCCGGGCCCGGTGGCTCCTTCGAGGGCCTCGGCGTGTACTTCGCGGATGCCGGGCAGCACCTGGAGCACCGGCTGTTCGTCGACCACGCCGCGCCGCACTGCCGCAGCAACGTCGAGTACAAGGGTGCGCTGCAGGGCGACACCGCCCACACCGTCTGGGTCGGTGACGTGCTCATCCGCGCGAGCGCCGAGGGCACCGACACCTACGAGCTCAACCGCAACCTCGTGCTCACCGAGGGCGCCCGCGCCGACTCGGTCCCGAACCTCGAGATCGAGACCGGCGAGATCAAGGGTGCCGGGCACGCCTCGGCAACCGGCCGCTTCGACGACGAGCAGCTGTTCTACCTCATGGCGCGCGGCATCCCGCAGGACGAGGCGCGCCGCCTCGTCGTCCACGGCTTCTTCGCCAGCGTCGTCGGCCGGATCGGTGTGCCCGAGGTGCAGGAACGCCTCATGGTCGCGATCGAGCGCGAGCTCTCGGCAGGTGCCGCGTGAGCGAGCAGCTGACCGACACCGACTTCGTGCGGGTCTGCAGTCTGGACGACCTGCCCCCCGTGGGAGCGGCTCTCGCCGAGATCGACGGCCGCCGCGTCAGCCTGGTGCGCACCGAGGACGGCGACGTGCACTGCGTCGACGACACGTGCACCCATGCCAACGTCTCCCTGTCCGAGGGCGAGCTCGACGGGTGCACGATCGAGTGCTGGCTGCACGGCTCGCGCTTCGACCTGCGCACCGGCCAGCCGTCCGGCCCGCCCGCGATCGTCCCGATCGCCGTCCACACCGTCCGCATCGAGGGCGACGACGTCCTCGTCGCCCTGACCACCGAGAGCTGAGTACCCCCATGTCAACCCTTGAGATCAAGGACCTCCACGTCAGCGTGAGCACCGAGGAGGGTGCCAAGGAGATCCTCCGCGGCGTCACCCTCACCATCAACAGCGGTGAGACGCACGCCATCATGGGCCCCAACGGCTCGGGCAAGTCCACCCTCGCCTACTCGATCGCCGGGCACCCGAAGTACACGATCACCTCGGGCTCCGTCACCCTCGACGGCGAGGACGTCCTCGCGATGTCCGTCGACGAGCGGGCCCGCGCCGGCATCTTCCTCGCGATGCAGTACCCCGTCGAGGTCCCCGGCGTGTCGATGTCGAACTTCCTCCGCACGGCCAAGACGGCCATCGACGGCGAGGCACCCAAGCTGCGCACCTGGGTCAAGGACATGAAGCAGGCCATGGAGAGCCTGCGCATGGACCCCTCCTTCGCCGAGCGCAATGTCAACGAGGGCTTCTCCGGTGGGGAGAAGAAGCGCCACGAGATCCTCCAGATGGAGCTCCTGCGGCCGAAGTTCGCCGTGCTCGACGAGACCGACTCGGGCCTGGACGTCGACGCGCTGCGCGTGGTCTCCGAGGGCGTCAACCGTGCCAAGGAGAGCACCGGCGCCGGCGTGCTGCTCATCACGCACTACACGCGTATCCTGCGCTACATCCGCCCCGACTTCGTCCACGTCTTCGTCGACGGCCGGATCGCCGAGGAGGGCGGCCCCGAGCTGGCCGAGCGCCTCGAGGCCGAGGGGTACGACCGTTTCCTCACCCCCGCCGAGGCCTGAGTGAGCGCCGCCCCCTTCACCGACGAGGAGCTGGCCCGGATCAGGGCCGACTTCCCGATCCTGACGCGCACCGTGCGCGGGGGGCGCCCACTGGTCTACCTCGACTCCGGCGCCACCTCGCACAAGCCGCGGCAGGTGCTCGATGCCGAGCGCGGGTTCTACGAGCACACCAACGCCGCGGTGCACCGGGGCGCGCACCAGCTCTCCGAGGAGGGCACTGACGCGTACGAGTCGGCCCGGTCGACCATCGCGACCTTCATCGGGGCGCGCCCTGACGAGGTCGTGTTCACCCGAAACGCCACCGAGGCGATCAACCTCGTGGCCTACGCCTTCGGCAACGGCAGCGCGGGCGGTGGCGGCGGGCACGGTGAACGGTTCACGCTACGACCGGGCGACGAGGTGCTCGTCACCGAGATGGAGCACCACGCCAACCTCATCCCCTGGCAGGAGCTGTGCCGCCGCACCGGCGCGACGCTGCGCTGGGTGCCGGTGACCCCTGACGGCCGGCTCGACCTCACCGATCTGGACACCCTGCTCACCGAGCGCACCAAGGTGTTCGCGTTCACCCACGTGTCCAACGTCCTCGGCACGGTCAACCCCGTGCGCGAGCTCACCGAGCACGCGCACGCCGTCGGCGCCCTCGTGGTGCTCGACGCCTGCCAGTCGGTGCCGCACCTGCCGGTCGACGTCGCCGACCTCGGGGTCGACTTCCTCGCGTTCTCGGGGCACAAGATGTTCGGCCCGCTCGGCATCGGTGTGCTCTGGGGACGCCCCGCGCTGCTCGACGAGATGCCGGTGTTCCTCACGGGCGGGTCGATGATCGAGACGGTGACCATGGAGTCGTCGACCTATGCCCCGGCGCCGCAGAAGTTCGAGGCCGGCGTGCCCGTCGCCGCCCAGGCCGTGGGCCTGGCCGCCGCGTGCGAGTACCTCACGGCCCTGGGCCCGGACCGGGTGCACGCCCACGAGCAGGCGCTGACCGAGCGACTGCTCGTCGGCTTGGTGCAGCGCCCGTGGGTGCGAGTCCTCGGCCCCGACGACCTGCGCGAGCGCGGGGGAGCGGTGGCGTTCGTCGTCGACGGCGTGCACGCCCACGACGTCGGGCAGGTGCTCGACGACAGCGGGGTCGCCGTGCGGGTGGGCCACCACTGTGCCTGGCCGCTGCACCGGGCCCTGAAGGCACAGGCAAGCACTCGCGCGAGCTTCGCGGCGTACACGACGCCTGCCGAGGTCGACGCGCTCCTCACGGCACTCGACCGGGTGCCGGCGATGTTCGGACTGGAGGTGGCGGTCTGATGGACCTCTACCAGGAGCTCATCCTCGAGCACTCCAAACGCCCGGTGCGTTTCGGCCTGCGTGAGCCCTACGAAGCGCAGGTGCACCACGTCAACCCCACCTGCGGCGACGAGGTGACCCTGCGCGTGCACCTCACCGGTGCCGGTGCGGACGCCGTCGTCCAGGACGTGTCCTACGACGCCGTGGGTTGCTCGATCAGCGTCGCCTCGGCATCCATCCTCGCCGAGGAGATCACCGGCGAGAGCCTGACCCACGCCCGGGAGACCGTCGAGTCGATGCGCTCGATGCTCACGAGCAAGGGCGAGGACCCCGGCGACGAGGAGCAGATCGGCGACGGAGTCGCCCTCTCCGGCGTCGCGAGGTACCCCGCCCGAGTCAAGTGCGCCCTCCTGTCATGGATGGCGTTCACCGATGCCCTGCACCAGGCCGAAGGAGCCCCGCAGTGACCCAGACCAGCACCTCTGCCACCCCCGCGCCCGCGAACGTCGCAGACGTCGAGGAAGCCCTGCGCGACGTCGTCGACCCCGAGCTCGGCATCAACGTCGTCGACCTCGGCCTCGTCTACGGCATCACCGTCGACGGCCAGAACCACGCCGTCATCGACATGACCCTGACCTCGGCCGCGTGTCCGCTCACCGACGTCATCGAGGACCAGACCCAGCAGTCCCTCGAGGGACTGGTCGCGTCGTACCGGGTCAACTGGGTCTGGATGCCGCCGTGGGGCCCGGACAAGATCACCGACGACGGCCGTGAGCAGCTGCGCGCTCTCGGCTTCAACATCTGACCCACCTCCGGTTGCGGATGAGAGTCGTCGAGGTCGCACCGGGGCGCCTCGACGGCTGGCTCGAGCGGTTCCACGCCAACAACCCCGATGGCCCCCAACGCGTGGCGGCCCAGGAGCGCTTCGACCACGATCCGCTGGCCGTTGTTCTCGTGCGGCGGGGAGGATATGCCGTCGGGGTCGCCACCGGGGGACGCCTGACGGCCCACAAGGTCGGGACGCGCTACGTGCAGTCGCGCACGGCGGCGGGCGGCTGGAGCCAGCAGCGGTTCGCACGGCGCCGGGCCAACCAGGCCGACGGGCTCGTCGGGGCGGCGGCCGAGCACGCCGTGCGCCTGCTCACCGACATCCGTCCCACGGGCCTCGTGCTCGGGGGGGACAAGGCGCTGGCGGCCTCACTGCTCGAGGACGACCGGCTCGCCGGGCTGCGCGACCTGCCGCGCCGTGAGCTCTACGACCTCCCTGACCCGCGCCTGGACGTGCTCCAGAAGGCCGTCGACCGCGGCCGGGCGGTGCGCATCACCATCGCCGAGTGACCCGCCCCCACGAGTGCCGGCGTGGTCGTCGGAGCAGCCGCCTGCGCACTCACGGCGGGAGGCGGGACTATCGTGTCGCGCGTGATCGAGGGGATTCGCGCACGGTGGACAGCGCATCGCCGGCCGTTGCTGGCCGCGGGTGCCGGCCTGGCCGCGGCGATGTCCGTGCTGTGGTTCCGAGTGCTCCCGGATGCCGTGGACGGCGCCACGGGGTGGGCCTGGCTCGCGCTCCGGCTCGGGCACGGCGTCTGCTGGGCGCTGCTCGCCGCGTCGATGGTCGTCGGGGTCGCGAACGGCCCGCGGCGGCTGCGGGCCGGGCTCGCGTGGGGGGCCCTGGCCTCCTACGCCGCGTTCGTGCTGGCGCTGGTGACGCTCTGACTCAGCCGCGAACCACCCGCGAGAGGACGGCCGAACCCTAGTTGACCGAGGCCACGGCGAAGGTGTCGCACTGGTTGAGGTCGCCGGTCTTGAACCCCTGGAGGAACCAGCGCTGGCGGGCCTCAGCGGATCCGTGGGTCCAGTTCTCGGGGTTCACCCGGCCCTGGGTCTTCTGCTGGATGCGGTCGTCCCCGACGGAGGATGCCGCGGACAGGGCGTCCTTGATGTCCTGGTCGGTCAACGGCTTGAGGAACGGCTGCCCGGTGTCCTCGTCCTTGACGGTGCTCGCGTGGTTGGCCCACACCCCGCCGAGACAGTCGGCCATGAGCTCGATGCGCACCGCACCGGACTCGGGCCCCTGAGGGTCGCTCTGGGCCCGGCCGAGCAGTCCGAGCTGGTCCTGCAGTGCGTGGCCGTACTCGTGGGCGACGATGTACTCCTGTGCGAGCGGGCCGGCACTGCTGCCGAACTGCTCCTCCAGGATGGCGAAGAAGCTCGCGTCGATGTACACCGTCTTGTCGAGCGGGCAGTAGAAGGGCCCGACCTGGTTGCTCGCGGTGCCGCAGGCCGACTGCGTCTGGCCGCGGTAGAGGACGGTCTGGGTCGGCTGCCACTGCTTGCCGAAGCGGGGCAGCTCACCCTCCCAGAACGCCTGCACCGAGTTCACGGTCCCGATGACGCGGCACTCGACGTTCGTGTTGGCATCGGCACCCGTCACGCACTCCGCGAACGCGGCCGAGTCCTGCTCGCCGCCGGGCTGCACCTGCCCGGCGTCGGGCTGGGTGCTGGAGCCGGTGATGTCCGCGGGGTTGATGCCGAAGATCATCGCGAGGATCGTGATGATGATGCCGACGACGCCACCGCCGACGACGAGGCCGCCGGGCGCGCCGCCACCGCCGCCCCCCGAGCGCACCTGTGAGGTGTCGAGGGTGACGTTCTCGTTGAAGCTCATGGTCCTGCCTCCGGCCGGTGCGTGGACCGCGCGACACGCGGCGGCACCTAGAATAGATGGCGACTGCCCGTCGTCGTGCGTGAGCGCACCGGTGTGCCGGCGCGTCGACCCTCCCCCCGAAAGGCTCTCTCGTGATCACCGCTGCCTCCGTCGAGCTGCGTGCAGGCTCGCGCCTGCTCCTCGACGACGCGACCTTTCGCGTGGCGCCGGGCGACCGGGTGGGGCTCGTGGGTCGCAACGGGGCGGGGAAGACGACCCTCACCAAGGCGCTGGCCGGGGTGACCCAGCCCGCCGCCGGCACGATCACGACGAGCGGCGAGGTCGGCTACCTTCCCCAGGACCCGCGAGGCGTGGACCTCGACGTCACCGCGCGAGACCGCATCCTCTCTGCCCGCGGGCTCGACACGATCGTGCGTGACCTGCGGGCCTCCGAGCTGGCGATGGCCAGCCACGCCGGTGAGAAGCAGGACCGCGCGATGCGCCGTTACGGCCGCCTCGAGGGTGAGTTCGTGGCCGCCGGGGGGTACGCGGCGGAGTCGGAGGCGGCATCCATCGCCGGTGCCCTCGGCCTCGACGAGCGGGTGCTGGGCCAGACGCTGGGCACCCTCTCGGGCGGCCAGCGACGACGCATCGAGCTCGCCCGCATCCTCTTCTCCGGCGCCGAGACCCTCCTGCTCGACGAGCCGACCAACCACCTCGATGCCGACTCGATCAGCTGGTTGCGCGACCACCTGAAGGGCTACAAGGGCGGCCTCGTCGTCATCTCGCACGACGTCGACCTGCTCGAGGCGGTCGTCAACAAGGTCTTCCACCTCGACGCCAACCGCGGCGAGCTCGACCAGTACAGCCTGGGCTGGAAGGCCTACCTCCAGCAGCGTGAGACCGATGAGCGTCGGCGCAAGCGCGAGCGGGCCAACGCCGAGAAGAAGGCCTCGGTGCTCATGGCGCAGGCCGACAAGATGCGGGCCAAGGCCACCAAGACCGTCGCCGCCCAGAACATGGCGCGCCGGGCCGAGCGGCTCCTGTCGGGGCTGGAGACCGAGCGCGCCCACGACAAGGTCGCCAAGCTGCGCTTCCCCAAGCCCTCCCCGTGCGGCAAGACGCCGCTGCGGGCCTCGGGGCTGTCACGGTCCTACGGCTCGCAGGAGATCTTCACCGACGTCGACCTGGCGATCGACCGCGGCTCGCGCGTCGTCGTGCTCGGCCTCAACGGGGCGGGCAAGACGACCCTGCTGCGCATGCTCGCGGGCGTCGATGAGCCCGACACCGGGCAGGTGGAGCCCGGCCACGGCCTGAAGATCGGCTACTACGCCCAGGAGCACGAGAACCTGGACGTCGACCGGTCGGTGCTCGCGAACATGAAGTCGGCGGCCCCCGACCTCGGTGAGACCGATGTGCGCAAGGTGCTGGGCTCGTTCCTGTTCAGCGGCGACGACGTCGACAAGCCCGCGGGAGTGCTCTCCGGTGGTGAGAAGACCCGCCTGTCCCTGGCGCTGCTCGTGGTGTCCTCGGCCAACGTGCTGCTCCTCGACGAGCCGACCAACAACCTCGACCCGGCGTCTCGCGAGGAGATTCTCGGGGCGCTGCGCACCTACGAGGGTGCCGTCGTCCTCGTGACCCACGACGAGGGCGCGGTCGACGCGCTGGAGCCCGAGCGCATCCTCCTGCTGCCCGACGGGGTCGAGGACCTCTTCAGCGCCGACTACCGCGACCTCGTCACCCTCGCCTGAGGCACTCGACAGATAGGTAACCATATGGTTACCTATTGCCATGGACGTCTTCGCTGCGATCGCCGACCCGGTGCGCCGTGACCTCCTGCGCACGCTGAGCGCGGGGAGCGCCAGAGTGGTCGACCTCGCGGCTGACCGTCCGATCAGCCGGCCGGCGGTGAGCAAGCACCTGCGCGTGCTGGCCGAGGCAGGGCTCGTGGTGGCCCAGGACGTCGGGCGGGAGCGGCACTACCGAGTGCGCGCCGAGGCGTTGCACCCCGTCGAGGACCTCCTCGCCGAGATCGCGGCCGCCGGCGCCCGGCCGCCCGTGACGCCCACGATGCTCGACGCCCTCGACCTCGAGGTCCGCCGGGTCGGGCGAGAGCGTCTGTCCGGTGACCACGCCACGGAGCGGGCCGCCGACCACTCACCTCCCAGGGAGACCGCATGACCAGCCACGAACCCCAGCCCGTCGGCCGACGCGAAGAGCGTGACGGCCGACCCACGCTCGTCATCGAACGCACGTTTCGTGCTCCGGTGGCCGACGTCTGGGCCGCGATCACCGAACCCGAGCGCCTCGTGCGGTGGATCGGCACGTGGAGCGGCGACCCGGCATCCGGCGCCGTGATGTTCCGGATGACGGCCGAGGGCGACGACGTCGCGGCAGAGGCCGTGACGATCCACGAGTGCCGCCCGCCCGAGCGACTCGAGCTGAGCATCGCCAACTCGGCGGAGGAGTCCGGGCACTGGCACCTCGAGCTCGACCTCTCCGAGGCCGCGGGGGTCACGACCCTGACCTTCGCCCAGCGACTGGACGACCCGGCGCTGGCCAAGGACGTCGGACCCGGCTGGGAGTACTACCTCGACCGCCTCGTCGTCGCCCACACCGACGGCGACATCGCCGGCGTGGCGTGGAGCGACTACGAGGTGATGTCGGCCTACTACGGGCCGCTGTTCACCGACCCGTCCTGATGACTCGGTGTCAGCCCGGGATGGCCGGCAGCCTCGTGAGCGCCTCGGCGACGGCGTCCTGCAGCTCGGCGTCCTCCCAGGTGTGGTCGACGAGGTCGCCACGCAGGTAGGCGTCGTAGGCCGGCAGGTCGAGGTGACCGTGCCCGCACAGCGCGGTGAGGATGACCTTGTCCTCGCCGGTCTCGATGCACCGGATCGCCTCCTCCACGGCGGCGGCCAGCGCGTGCGTCGGCTCGGGCGCGGGGACGATGCCCTCGGTGCGCGCGAAGAGGACCCCGGCGGCGAAGCAGTCCTTCTGCGTCTTGGCCTGCGCCTCGATCATCCCCTCCTCGTAGAGGTGGCTGATGAGCGGGCTCATGCCGTGGTAGCGCAGACCGCCCGCGTGGATCGGGTCGGGAATGAAGTCGTGGCCCAGGGTGTGCATCTTCAGCAGCGGAGTGAGGCCGGCGACGTCGCCGAAGTCGTAGGCGTAGGTGCCCTGGGTCAGGGACGGGCAGGATGCCGGCTCGACCGCACGGATCACGGGGCCGACCCCGCCTGCGGCGAGCTTCTCGCGGATGAACGGGAAGGTCAGCCCACCGAAGTTGGAACCGCCGCCGGTGCAGCCGACGATCAGGTCGACGGTCTCGCCGATCTTCGCGAGCTGCAGGAGCGCCTCCTCGCCGATGATCGTCTGGTGCAGGAGCACGTGGTTCAGCACCGAGCCGAGGGCGTAGTTGGCATTGGGGTCCTGTGCGGCGACCTCGACCGCCTCGCTGATCGCCAGGCCGAGCGAGCCGGGGGAGCCGGGGTCGGTCGCGAGCATCGCGCGCCCGGCCTCGGTGAGGTCGGACGGGCTCGGGTGCACCGTACCGCCGAAGGTCTCCATCATGATCTTGCGGTAGGGCTTGGCGTCGTAGGAGGCCCGCACCTGCCAGATCTCGCACTCGAGGTCGAACTGCGCGCACGCGAAGGCGAGCGCGGTGCCCCACTGGCCCGCGCCGGTCTCGGTCGTCAGCTTCCGGATGCCGGCGCGCGCGTTGTAGTACGCCTGCGGAACCGCGGTGTTCGGCTTGTGGGACCCGGCCGGGGAGACACCCTCGTACTTGTAGTAGATCCGCGCCGGGGTGCCGAGGGCCTTCTCGAGCCGGTGGGCACGCACCAGGGGCGAGGGACGCCAGAGCCGGTAGACGTCCTGCACCTCCTGCGGGATGTCGATGTACTGCTCGGTCGACACCTCCTGGGCGATGAGGTCCATCGGGAAGATCGCCGAGAGGTCGTCGGGCCCGACGGGCTGACCGGTGCCGGGGTGCAGCGGCGGCGGGGGAGGAGTCGGGAGGTCGTGGAGGATGTTGTACCAACGGGTCGGCATCTCGTCCTCGTCGAGCAGGACCTTGTGGCGCAGTGGTGCGGACACGGTGGCGTTCCTCCCTCTCCGGCGCCCACCCCTGCGGCGTCGCCCCGGCCATCCTTCAAGGGCAGCGCCGTCCGGCACAAGGGGCTGACCACGAACGGGTGAGGAACACCTGTCGGGACGTGGTGGTTGACTGAGCGGCGACGACGACGAGGAGTACCGACGGTGAGCATGTACGGCTGGCAGGCGATGCACAGCCTGAGCAGGGACGCGAGTGTCAAGGAACGGCGGCTGGCACCCGGCACGACCCGGCGGGTGCTCGGGTACGCCCGCCCCTACAAGGAGGCGATCGCCTGGTTCCTCGGGCTGGTCGTCGTCGAGTCGGTGCTCGTGGTGGCGACCCCCCTGCTGCTGAAGTCGCTCATCGACGACGGCATCTACCCGGGGGACTCCGCGGTTGTCGTCCGCCTGTCGCTCTACGTCGCGGCCATCGCCGTCGTGAGCGGTGCGCTCACGCTCGTCGAGCGCTGGTTCTCCGCCCGCATCGGCGAGGGCCTGATCTACGACCTGCGCACGCAGGTGTTCTCGCACGTGCTCCGGCAGCCGGTCGCGTTCTTCACCCGAGCCCAGACGGGCGCCCTCGTCACGCGTCTGGGCAACGACGTCATCGGCGCGCAGCAAGCCTTCACCTCCGTGCTCTCCAGCGTCGTGAGCAACGCCATCACGCTCGTGCTCATCCTCGTGGCGATGGCCACCCTCTCCTGGCAGCTGACCCTCGCGGCCCTGGCCCTCGTGCCGTTCTTCCTCCTCCCGGCACGGTTCATGGGGCGGCGCCTCGCGAGCCTGGCCCACGAGCAGATGGTGCAGAACGCCGACCTCGGCACCCGGATGACCGAGCGGTTCAACGTCGCCGGCGCGCTGCTCGTCAAGCTCTTCGGGCGACCGGCCGTGGAGGACGACGAGTATGCCGTTCGCGCGGCCCGGGTGCGCGACATCGGCGTGACCATCGCCGTGAACCGGTCGGTCTTCTTCGTCGCCCTCACCCTCGTCGCCTCGCTCGCGACGGCGATGGTCTACGGCGTCGGAGGCCTCATGGCCGTGGGTGGCACCCTGACGGTCGGCACCCTCATCGCTCTCACGGCGCTGCTGGCCCGCCTCTACGGGCCGCTCACGGCGATCTCGAACGTCCGGGTCGACATCATGACCGCACTCGTGTCCTTCGAGCGGGTCTTCGAGGTGCTCGACCTGCAGCCGCTGGTCGCAGAGTCCCCCGATGCACGGCCCGTCCCGGCGGGCCCCGTGCGGGTCGAGGTCGACGACGTCGCCTTCTCCTACCCGTCCGCGGACGAGGTGTCGCTGGCATCCCTGGAGAGCATCGCGTCGGGGGACCGGCGCGGGAGCGGACCGGTGCTCCGCGAGGTCTCGTTCACGGTCGAGCCCGGCACGCTCGTGGCCCTCGTCGGCCCGAGCGGGGCGGGCAAGACGACGATCACCTCGCTCGTCGCGCGCCTGTACGACCCCACCTCCGGAGCGATCCGGATCAACGGGGTCGACCTGCGAGACGCGGCCACGGAGTCGCTGCACGATGCCGTGGGCGTCGTCACCCAGGACGCCCACCTGTTCCACGACACGATCCGGGCCAACCTGGCCTATGCCGCCCCCCAGGCCACCGAGGCCGAGATGGTCGCGGCGTTGCGGGCAGCCCAGGTCTGGTCGCTCGTCGACTCCCTGCCCTCAGGCCTGGACACCGTCGTCGGGGACCGGGGGCATCGGCTCTCCGGTGGTGAGAAGCAGCGCCTGGCCATCGCCCGGTTGCTGCTCAAGGGCCCCGGCCTGGTCGTGCTCGACGAAGCCACCGCCCATCTGGACAGCGAGTCCGAACAGGCCCTCCAGCGGGCCCTGGACGAGGCCCTGCGCAACCGGTCGGCCCTGGTCATCGCCCACCGCCTGTCCACCATCCGGCATGCCGACCTCATCCTCGTCGTCGACGACGGACGCATCGTCGAGCGCGGCACGCACGCGCAGCTCGTCGGCTCCGGAGGGCTGTACAGCGAGCTCTACCGCACCCAGTTCGAGGACGAGATCGGCGAGGTCCTCGACCACCCGGTGGACGCCCGCACCTGACCGCGCGTCGCCGGGCACCGGTCCACGCCCTACTCGTCCTCCTCGTCCCAGATCCGGGTCTTCTTCGGCGAGGCGGCGTACTGCTCCGGGTTCTCGGCCCGCAGCTCGCGGCGGATGCCGAACCAGATGAGGACGAAGCCCAGCGCCATCGTCAGCCACCACTGGTAGGCGTAGGCCAGGTGGGCCCCGAGGGAGCGGTCCGGCTCACCCAGCGGCTCCGGCCGGTCCGGTTCCCTGCCGTCGGCCGTGCGCTCGGCCTCGAGGAGGAGGTAGTCGGGCAGCACGTCGGTGAGTCCCAGCTCGGCAGCCGCCTCCGGGACGTTGATGCTCGCCACCGTCCCGGTCACCGCCTCCTTGCCCCGTGAGGCCTCGCCGCGGCGCACCCAGCCCGTCAGGGTCACCTCCTCGTCGGGAGCCGCCGGCACCGACGGGAGCACGCTCGCCCCCTCGTCGGAGGGACGGACGAAGCCGCGGTTGACGACGAGGGCCGGCCCCCCGGCATCCGGCCGAAGTGCCCACAGGACCTCGAGGCCCGCCTCGCCGTCGAGGGTGCGCCCCCGGACGAAGACCGGGCCGGAGTCGTAGGCGCCGGTCACCGTGACCCGGCGCCACTCGTCCCGCGGGGCCAGTCCGGCCGGTGTCAACACCTGTGCGATGGGGACGGGCTCGGCACGGTAGTGCTCGTCGAGCCGCTCGTTGCGCTCGGCCTTGGCCAGGTGGCGGTCGTACTGCCACCAACCGAGGTGGTAGCAGGCCACGGCGAACAGCGCCGCGAGGAGCAGGGCGCCCAGCCAGCGAGGAGTTACCAGCCGCCTGAACACCCAGCCACGGTACCCGTCGTACATTGGTGTCCTATGACCGACCTCCCCGCCCCTGCCCTGCTCGACCAGTTCGGGCGGGTCGGTCGTGACCTGCGCGTGTCGGTGACCGATCGCTGCAACCTGCGCTGCACCTACTGCATGCCGGCCGAGGGCCTGGACTGGCTGCCCAAGCCGGAGATGCTCACCGACGACGAGCTCGTGCGGATCGTCGACGTCATGGTCGACCTCGGCGTCACCCAGGTGCGCCTCACGGGTGGTGAGCCCATGCTGCGGCGCAGCCTCGTCGACGTCGTGCGACGCATCGCCGGCCTCGATCCGCGTCCCCGGATCGCCATGACCACGAACGGCGTCGGCCTGGACCGGCTCGCGGCACCACTCGCCGCGGCCGGCCTGGACCGCGTCAACGTCAGCCTCGACACCATCGACCCCGAGCACTTCACCGGGCTGACCCGACGCGACCGGTTCAATGACGTCGTCGCGGGCCTGAAGGCCGCCTCGGATGCCGGGCTGACCCCGGTCAAGGTCAACGCCGTCGCGATGCGGGGTGTCAACGACGCCGACGTGCCCGACCTGCTCCGGTGGTGCCTGGACCGCGGGTACGACCTGCGCTTCATCGAGCAGATGCCGCTCGACGCCCAGCACGCGTGGGACCGCTCGACAATGGTGTCCCAGGCCGAGATCCTCGAGCGGCTCGGCGAACGCTTCCGCCTGACCCCGGTGCAGGAGCGGGGCAGTGCGCCCGCCGAGCTGTTCCTCGTCGACGGTGGTCCGGCCACGGTCGGGGTCATCGCGAGCGTCTCGGCGCCCTTCTGCGGCAGTTGCGACCGGGTTCGCCTCACCGCCGACGGTCAGCTGCGCAACTGCCTGTTCGCCCGCCGTGAGGTCGACCTGCGAGGCCCGCTGCGCGCCGGTGCGACCGACAGCGAGCTCGCCGACCTCATCATCGGCGAGATGTGGGCCAAGAAGGCCGGGCACGGGATCGACCGACCCGACTTCGAGCAGCCGGAGCGCCCGATGTCAGCGATCGGTGGGTGAGTGGGGCTCGCGGGTGAGCAGCACCGTGTCGTCGGTGACCGGCAGCACCGGCGTCACCCGGCCACGGATCCGCGGTGCCACCGCGTTGGCCGCGACGACGGCGAAGAAGGGCAGGAAGACGGCGCCGAAGGCGAACACCCAGCGGACCGGGTGGTCGATGACCACCAGCAGCACGAAGCACAGGGTGCGCAGCGCCATCGTCCAGAGGTAGCGCTTCAACCGGCGGGCCTGCTCCTCGGTGCGCGCCTCGGGCACGCTCGTCACCGACTGCGGCGTGGCAGCCTGGCGAGGCTTGGTTGTCGGCACCTGTCCACTGTATGTCGCCCTTCCCCGGCTACCCAGCGGTAGTCGACTAGGTTCGACAGCATGAGCGAGCCACGTACCGTCCTCGTCACCGGCGGCAACCGCGGGATCGGCCTCGCGATCGCGCGGTCCTTCGCCGACGCCGGCGACAAGGTCGCCGTCACGCACCGGTCCGGGGACGCCCCCGAAGGACTGGTCGGCGTGCGCTGCGACGTCACCGACTCCCCATCCGTCGACGCGGCGTTCACCGAGGCGGAGGAGAAGCTCGGCGGCCCGATCGAGGTGCTCGTCGCCAACGCCGGCATCACCAAGGACGGACTCCTCATGAGGATGTCCGACGAGGACTTCGACGCCGTCATCGACACCAACCTCACCGGCGCCTTCCGCTGCGCGCGGCGCGCGAGCAAGGGCATGATCCGACTGCGTCGCGGCCGGATCATCCTCATCTCCAGCGTCGTCGGGCTCTACGGGGGCCCGGGTCAGGCGAACTACGCGGCGAGCAAGGCCGGCCTCGTCGGCCTGGCCCGCTCGATCACCCGCGAGCTCGGCGGTCGCGGTATCACGGCCAACGTCGTCGCGCCGGGCTTCATCGAGACGGACATGACCGCGGTGCTTCCCGAGGAGACCCGTAAGACCTACCAGTCGGCGATTCCCGCCGGACGCTTCGCGACGGCGGAGGAGGTGGCGGCCGCAGTCCGCTTCCTCGCCAGCACCGAGGCTGCCTACATCTCCGGCGCCGTCATTCCCGTCGACGGTGGTCTCGGCATGGGTCACTGACCCGCCCAGCGACCGACCAACGACCGATCCTCAGCGAAAGGCCTTCCAGATGCTGCTCCAGGGCAAGAAGCTCCTCGTCACCGGTGTCCTGCTCGACACCTCCATCGCCTTCCACGTGGCCCGGCTCGCCCAGGAACAGGGGGCCGAGGTCGTGCTCACCTCCTTCGGGCGCACCATGAAGCTCACCTCGACGATCGCCAAGCGGCTCCCGGTGACGCCGGCCGTCGTCGAGCTCGACGTCACGAGCGACGACGACCTCGCATCCCTGGCCGAGCGGGTGCGCGAGCACGTGCCACACCTGGACGGCGTGGTGCACTCGATCGGGTTCGCCCCACAGGGCGCGTTCACGTTCATGGAGGCGGGCTGGCCCGACGTCGCCACCGCGGTGCAGATCTCGGCCTACTCGCTGGCCTCGCTGACCAAGGCCGCGATGCCGCTCATGGGGCGTGGCAGCAGCGTCGTCGGCCTGACCTTCGACGCTCGGGTCGCCTGGCCGGTCTACGACTGGATGGGTGTGGCCAAGGCCGCCTTCGAGTCCACGAACCGGTACCTCGCCCGCGACCTCGGGCCGCTCGGGATGCGGTGCAACCTCGTCGCCGCCGGCCCGATCCGCACCACGGCCGCCAAGTCGATCCCGGGCTTCGAGCGCTTCGAGGAGGCCTGGGCGGCGCGCGCGCCGCTGGGCTGGGACGTCGACGACCCCGAGCCGGCAGCCCAGGCGTGTGTCGCGCTGCTGTCCGACTGGTTCCCGGCGACGACCGGCGAGATGCTCCACGTCGACGGCGGATACCACGCGGTGGGCGCCTGAGGGTCGGCATCCCGGCCGCGAGCACTAGGCTCCCCGCGTGAGCAGCGAGCCCGCGCAGACCAGTCCCGCAGTGCGCACCGACGAGGTGCGGCTGCTCGAAGGCCCGAACCTGTACTTCCCGCGACCGGCCGTCAAGGTGACCCTGGCGCTGCCGGGCTACCTGGCGGCACCCCCCGAGGTCGTGCGCGCCGTCGCGGCGGCCGTTGGCCTGCGTCGGCGTGGGCAGCCGGGGGCACCCGGCTCCGAACAGCGCCAGCAGGTGCTCGTGCGCATCGTCGAACGCGTCGCCCGCGCCATCGCCACCGAGGCCGGTACGCGCCGGCTGGGGGTGCGAACCCGGGCCGCAGGGCAGACCGACGTCGTCGTGTGTGCGTTCGTGTGGCGCCACCGGGGCCGGGCCGAAGCCCTCGGAGGGGCCATCGGGCCGGTGCTCGCCGACCTGCTCGAGGGTCGGGAGCTCTCGGATGCCGTGGCCGAGCACGGCGCGGCAGTCACCTCAGCGCCCGCTGGCGACGGGCCGCGGGTCCTCACCCCGCGCATCCCGGTCGCGTCGATCACGGGGACCAACGGCAAGACGACGACGACGCGACTGCTCGCCCACATCTGCATGACGGCCGGCCTGACGACGGGCTGGAGCTCCACCGACGGGGTCGTCGTCCAGGGCGAGACGATCGAGCCGGGCGACTACTCCGGGCCGGCGGGTGCCCGGGCGGTGCTCGAGGCCCCGGGAGTGCAGATCGGCATCCTGGAGACCGCACGCGGAGGGATGCTCCTGCGCGGTATGGGGGTCACCCACAACGACGTCTCGGTCGTCACGAACGTCTCCGCCGACCACCTCGGGCTCCAGGGCATCGACACCGTCGACCAGCTCGCCGAGGTCAAGGCGATCGTCACCCGTGCCACCAGACCGCAGGGCTGGGTCGTGCTCAACGGGGAGGACCCGCGCGTGTGGGCGATGCGAGCCGGCATCCGGGCCCGGCCCTGGGTCTTCACGGCCGACCCGAGCGCCCCGGCGGTGCGCGAGGCCCTCGGAGTCGGGGGCCGCGCCACGACGGTCCTCGACGGCCACGTCACCGTCCTCACCCACGACGCCGCCCCGGATCGGCTCGTGAAGGTCGTCGACCTGCCGATGGCACTGTCCGGGCTGTCGCACCACAACGTCCTCAACGCCCTTGCCGGGGCTTCCGCCGCCCTGGGCCTGGGGATCGCCCGCGATGCCGTCGTGGCCGGCCTGCGCACGTTCCGCCCCGACGACCTGCTCAACCCGGGCCGGATGAACACCTACACGGTGCCCACTGCCAGCGGCGACGTCACGGTCGTCGTCGACCTGGCCCACAACGAGGCCGGTCTGGAGGCACTTCTCGACGTCTCGCGCGGGTTGTGCGCCCCGGGCGGGCGCGTGCACCTGGCTCTCGGCACGGCGGGAGACCGCACCGACGAGATCCTCCAGGCTCTGGGGGAGATCGCGGGGCTGCGCGCCGACCATGTCGTGGCCGCCCACAAGCAGCAGTACCTACGCGGGCGGACGGCCGAGGAGCTCGAGGCCCAGCTGCGCATCGGCCTGGGCCACGCCGGGGTCGCGGACATCACGTCGTACCCGACGGAGCTGTCCGGTCTCCAGGCCTGTGTCGAGGCCGCCGACGACGGTGACGTCGCCGCGGTGATGTGCCACGCGGAACGGGCCGAGATCCTCGCGTGGCTGCGGTCACGCTCCGCGACGGCCGACGACGAGAGCGTCATCCGCAAGAAGGTGGTCCGTGCTCGCGGCGAGCACGAGGCCGAGGAGGAGATCACCGCGCTGTGGGGACTGGACGACCCGGAGGAACGGATCCGGCTCGCCGGCGAGCTGTCCGACACGCACCCCGGCGACGCGCGCATCGTCTTCGAGTTCGCCGGCACGCATGATGCGGCAGGGCACGAGGACCTCGCGGTGCCGCTGTACGCGCAGGCCCTGGAAGCCGGTCTGCGGGAGCCGCACCGGCACCGGGCCCAGATCCAGCTCGCCTCCAGCCTGCGCACCCTGGGCAGGGTCGACGAGGCCGTGGCGGTGATCGACGACGTCGCGGCGCGGCATCCGGAGAGCCTGGGCGTGGCCGCCTTCCGTGCGCTGGTGCACCACGACGCCGGGCACCCGACGAAGGCCCTGGCGGACCTCCTCGCGGCGGTGGTGGCCGCGAGCACGGACCCGGACGTCGTGCGCTACCGCAGGACGCTCACGGCGGCCGTGACCGAGCTGGGCGAGCACACTCTGGAGTAGGACCGCTACGAGCTCGTCTCGAGGTCGCGGGCGGCGCTGTCCCCCGACTCCCTGGCCTCGACCATCATGGCTTCCGGGTCCATGTCGGGGTCGCTGACCGAGTCCTTGGTGTGCGAGCCGGGCTGGGCCTGCTGGGTCATCGCCTCGAGCTCGGACATCACGGCGGCGTGCTGGTCGACCGTGAGCACGACGATGTCACCGGGGTTGGCCCGGGCCATGACGTGGCGCACGGCATCGGTCTCGTCGAGCACGATCTCGACCTGGCGACAGCGCACGCCGCTCTCGCCCATGCGACTGCGCACCCCCTGCGCGACGAGGTCGGCGGTGAAGCCCGGCTCGCGTCCGCGCAGGCGCTCGTCCTCGCGGACGACGACGACGTCGAAGTGCTCGGCCGCCACCGCTCCCAGCTCGCGCATGTCCTCCTCACGGCGGTCCCCGGCCGCGGCGATCATGCCGATGCGCGAGATCTTGCCGAGATCGCTCTGGCCCGACTTCATCTCGGCGTAGCGCTCGAGGAACTCGCCGAGGACCCGCATGCCGGGGGCGTTGTGGCAGTAGTCGACGATGACGTCGACGTTGTGCACGTTGATCTGGTTCATCCGGCCGGGGGAGAGGTAGTACGAGGTCGTGAAGGTCCGCAGCCCCTGCCGGATCTCGTGCAGCCCGGCACCGCTGGCGAAGGCGGCACCCGCGGCAGCCATCGCGTTGGCGACGTTGAACAGGGCCGTCCCGCCGAAGGTGGCCGGGAGCAGGTGGGTCCAGGCCAGCTGCATGCTGCGCCGACCGTGGCGGATGACGATCATGTCGCCGCGGTCGGTGCGGTCCAGGACGATGGCCCGGCCGCCGTGGCGGCAGTGGTTGTCGATGAGGTCGCGGATCTTGGTCCCGGGCTCGGCCAGGCTGAACCACACCACGGAGCCCGAGCAGCGTCGCCGCATGCGACGCACCAGCGGGTCGTCGGCGTTGAGCACGGCGAAACCGTCCCGCGGGACGGCCTCGACGACGACGGCCTTGACGTCGGCGAGCTGCTCGAGCGTGTCGATGCCGCGCATGCCGAGGTGGTCGGGGGCGACGTTGGTGACGACGGCGACGTCGTTGCGGTCGTAGCCGAGCCCCTCACGCAGGATGCCGCCGCGCGCCACCTCCAGCACGGCGAAGTCGACGCGGGGGTTCTGCAGCACCATCCGGGCCGAACGGGGACCGGACGCATCGGACTTCAGGACGAGTCGCTCGTCGATGACGATGCCGTCGGTGGACGTCATCCCGACCTGGCGCCCGAGGCCCTTCATGATGTGCGCGATCATCCGCGACGTCGTCGTCTTGCCGTTGGTGCCGGTGACGGCGACGATCGGCACCCGCGACGGGGCGCCCGGGGGGAAGAGGAGGTCGACGACGGGCTTGGCGATGTACTGCGGCTCTCCGACGGTGGGGTGCGTGTGCATCCGGAAGCCGGGGGCGGCGTTGACCTCGCAGATCGCGCCGCCCGCCTCACGCACCGGTGACGCGATGTCGGGAGCGATGAAGTCGATGCCCGCGACGTCGAGCCCGATGAGGCGGGCCGCCTCCTCGGCGATCTCCACGTTGTCGGGATGGGCGTCGAAGGTGCGGTCGATCGAGATGCCGCCGGTCGACATGTTGCCCGTGAGGGCCAGCTTGACCATCGTGTCCGCCGGAGGCACGTCGTCGAGACCGAAGCCCTGCTCTCGTACGAGCTCCTCGGCCGCCGCGTCGAGCTTGATCTTCGTCAGGACCTTCTCGTGGCCCACGCCGCGGCGGGGGTCGGCGTTGGTCTGCTCGACGAGCTCGCGCACGGTGTGCGTGCCGTCGCCGATGACGTGGGCGGGAACACGTTCGGCGATGGCCTGCATCCGCCCGCCGACGATCAGGCATCGGTAGTCGCGACCGGTGACGAACGACTCGACGATGACGTACCCCCGTCGGGACTGGTCCTCGGCGATGACGAAGGCCTCGCGGACCGACTCGTCGTCCATGAGGTTGAGGCAGACACCACGCCCGTGGTTGCCGTCCAGCGGCTTGAGCACCACGGGGAACCCGATCCGCCGCGCCGCGGCCACCGCGCCCTCGGCCGAGCGCACCGTCTCCTGCTTCGGCACGGGGAGCCCTGCGGACGCGAGCAGGGTGGTGGTCATGTCCTTGTCGCTCGCGATGTCGACCGCCAGAGCGCCGGTCTTGGACGTCATCGTGGCCCGGATGCGCTGCTGGTGCACCCCCTGGCCGAGCTGCACGAGACTGCCGGAGTTGAGCCGGATGAACGGGATGTCTCGGCTGACGGCCTCCTCGAGGATGGCCCCCGTGGAGGGCCCGAAGGCCGTGCGCTCGGCGCGGGTGAGGAACCGCTCGAGCTCGGCGGCGAAGTCGAAGTCCTCCCGGGACTCCACGAGGTCGTTGACGAGCGCCACGGCGAGCCGGCCTGCGGCCAGTCCCACCTCCTCGTTGGTGTACGCGTAGATGACGTTGTAGACGCCCGGACGGTCCTTGACCATGCGGGTCTTCCCGCGGCGCTGGTCGTGGCCGGCCTCCTGCTGCAGCTGCAGGGCGACGTGCTCGGCGACGTGCCCCAGCCAGGTGCCGTCGCGCATCCGGGTGATGAAGCCGCCCTTGACGCCCGTGGAGCAGGTGTGGTTCTCCAGGCCCGGCAGCAGCTCGACGAGGCGGTCGGTGAATCCGGGCAGCGCGCTGGTGGGATAGCCCTCGAGGACTCCGAGGTCGACGACGAGGTGGATCGAGGGGTCGTAGGACCAGATGTTGCCGCCGCGGTAGACCCTCGCCTCGAGGATGCGCAGGTCGGGTGCAGCGGGGCCGGTCGGCGTGGGCAGGTCCATCGGCGCTTCTCCTCGGGTGACGAGCGGTTCGGGCGGCGGGCGGGGCGGGTCGGTGGCGTGGGTCGGTCGTGCCGTCAGGCCTTGGCTGCGGCGACGGAGACGAGCAGGTCCGGGTGCTGCTCGACGAAGCCGGTGAGGCGGCGGTTCACGAGGTCGAACGTGGACCCGGCGGGCAGGGTGTGGACGGTGGCTCCGGAGACGAGGACGGGCGCGCCGGGAGCGGCATCCGGCGCGTCGGTCACGGCGCTGCGGCAGTCGACGACGAAGACCGCGCCGCTGCCCATCACGGTGAACTCGCCGCCGTCGGCGACGATCGCGGTGTCCTCGTCGATCCCGATGCCGAGCAGGTGGGGTGAGGTGGCGATCACGGACATCAACCGGCCGTAGCGGGCGCGCTGGTCGAAGTGCTGGTCGACGACCACACCTCGGATCAGCCCCAGCCCCGCGGTGATCTGGCTGTCGCGCTGGCGGGGCGTCACGCCCTCGTCGCCCAGCGAGATCATGAAGTCGGACATGATCGACGCCCCGGCGGAGGTGCCGCCGACGACCGCGCCACGCTCGTGGGCCCGGTGCAGCGCATCGCCGACGGGCGTGCCGGGGAGCAGCTGCGAGAGCCGCAGCTGGCTGCCTCCGCTCATGAAGATGCCGGATGCCGCGTCGATCGCCGCGACCGCGGCCGGATCGTGGGCGTCGGCCCGCGTGCCGGGGTTGACGACGTCCGGACCGGGAGCGCCGAGGCGGGTGAAGACCTCGGTGTAGGCGGCCGTCACCTCCTGCTGGAAGGAGGACGCCGTGGGGATGAGGACGAGCCTGGATCGGCGACCCCCGGACAGCTTGACGAACTGCCGCAGGAGAGAGGCCTTGCCGACCCGGTCCTCCGCCCCACCGATGATGAACAGCGTGGGGGTGGTCGAGGGGAAGCGCGGCACTCGGTCAGCCTAGTGCCGCGTCGTCTCCCGCGTCGGCATCCTCGATCTCCTCGCGTGAGATCCCGAGGAGGAAGAGGACGGCATCCAGGTACGGCACGGTCAGCGAGGCGTCCGCCTGGCGGCGGACGAGCGGCTTGGCGTTGAAGGCGACGCCCAGCCCGGCGGCGGCCAGCATGTCGAGGTCGTTGGCCCCGTCCCCGATCGCGACGGTGCGCGTGAGCGGAAGCCCTTCCAGGGCCGCGAACTCGCGCAGGGCCGCCGCCTTGCCGGCCCGGTCGACGACCGGACCGAGCACCCTGCCCGTGAGGACGCCGTCGACGACCTCGAGCCGGTTGGCGCGCACGTGGTCGATCCCGAGCTCGTGGGCGACCGGCTCGATGACCTCGGTGAACCCGCCCGAGACGACGGCCACGGTGAACCCGAGTCGCTTGAGGGTGCGGACCAGGGTGCGGGCACCCGGGGTGAGCCGCAGGGCTGACCGCACCTCGTCGAGGACGGATTCGGGCAGTCCCGCCAGGGTGGCCACGCGCGCGTGCAGGCTGTTGGCGAAGTCGAGCTCGCCACGCATCGCGGCATCGGTGACGCTGGCGACCTCGGCGGCGCGACCGGCGTGCTCGGCGAGCAGCTCGATGACCTCGTCCTGGATGAGCGTGGAGTCGACGTCCATGACGATGAGGCGCCCGCCGCGGCGAGCCAGCCCGGCAGGAGCCACGGCGATGTCGGCGCCCACCTCGTGGGAGATCAGGGCCAGGTCCTGGCGCAGGTCTGCGAGGTCCGCGCCCGACACGTCGAGCTCGACGGTCGTCACGGGGAAGCGGGACAGCCGTCGGATGCGGTCGATGTTGGCGCCGTGGTCGGCGATGGTCGCAGCCACGGCGGCGACCTGGTGGGTCTCCAGCGGGGCGCCCATGACGACGACGGCTGCCCTTCCGGTGCGGCGCGGCGCGTTGTCGCCACGCCCGGCCTCGATGTCCACCCGCATGCCGAGCGCGTGCCCCGCCCGGGTGATCCGGTCGACGAGGACGTTCTCGTCGGGGCCGGGGGACAGCAGCACGGACAGGGCGAGGTGGCCCCGCACGACCACCTGCTCCAGGTCGAGCACCTCGGCGCCGACGGTCGAGGCCGCCTCGAACAGGGCCTTGGTCACGCCCGGCCGGTCGTCACCGTTGAGGGTGACGAGCAGGGTGCGGGCTTCGGGGTCGGGCTGGGGCGCCGTGGGCGCGTCGGTCACGGGGAGGGACACCCCCAGAGGTTACCGAGCGGAGGCGTCGCGCCACGCCACGAGGTCGCGGATCGGCCCGGGGTCGAACCGGGGGCCGTTGAGGCCGACGGTGAACAGGCGGGTGCCGACCGCGTGCAGGGCCTGCGCGGAGGTCACGTAGTCGTCGACCTCCTCGGGCAGCCGCCCCGGTCTGGGGGACACCCCGGCCGACCGTTCGATCTCGGCAGGGTCGCGTCCGATCCGCCCGCACCACTTGTCGAGCACGGCGTGTTTGTGGGCGATCGTCTCAGGACTGCCGAAACCGTGCCAGATGTTCGCGTGCTCGGCGACGATGCGCAGGGTCTTGCGCTCGCCCCCGCCACCGATGAGGACCGGGATGTCCCGTGTGGGCGCCGGGTTGAGCTTGGCCCACCGCGACCTGATGAGGGGCAGGTCGCGGGCCAGCGCGTCGAGGCGACCGCCGGCGGTACCGAACTCGTAGCCGTACTCGACGTAGTCACGCTCGAACCAGCCCGACCCGATGCCCAGGATGAGCCGGCCGTCGCTGACGTGGTCCACGGTGCGCGCCATGTCGGCGAGCAGCTGGGGGTTGCGGTAGCTGTTGCACGTGACCAGCGCGCCGATCTCGACCCGCTCGGTCGCCTCGGCCCAGGCGGCGAGCATCGTCCAGCACTCGAAGTGGGCGCCGTCGGGGTCCCCGTGGAGGGGGTAGAAGTGGTCCCAGTTGAAGAGCACGTCCACCCCCAGGTCCTCGAGCCGGGCGCACGCGCGCCGGATGTCGGCGTACGAGGCGTGCTGGGGCTGCAGCTGCGCCCCGATGCGGATCGGGCGGTCCGGACCCGTCACGGCGTGACGACCTGACCCTTGCCGACGACGGTGATGCCCGACTCGGTCACCGAGAACCCGCGAGCGACGTCCTCGTCCTTGTCATAGCCGATCGACGTGCCGTCGGGGATCGTGACGTTCTTGTCGATGATGGCCTTGCTGATGCGGCAGTGCCGGCCGATCTGCACACCGTCGAGAATGACGCTGGCGTCGATCTCGGTGTAGCTGTGAACGTGGACGTCGGGCGAGATGACCGAGCCGTTGACCCGGGCCCCGGAGATGACCACACCGGGGGAGACCGCCGAGTTCAGCGCCTCGCCGAAGCGGCCGTGGTGGCCGTGGACGAACTTGGCCGGGGGGTAGGGGCCGTACGAGGTGTAGATCGGCCAGTCGTAGTTGTAGAGGTTGAACACCGGGTGGATCGAGACGAGGTCCATGTGGGCGTCGTAGTACGAGTCCATCGAGCCGACGTCGCGCCAGTAGCCCATGTCACGCGCGGTGCCGCCGGGGATCACGTTGTTCTTGAAGTCGTAGGCGTACGCCGCACCCTCCTTCACCAGGGCGGGGACGATGTCGCCTCCCATGTCGTGCTTGGAGCCCTCGAGCGTGGCGTCCGCGATGACCGAGTCGGTCAGGGCTGCTGCGTCGAAGACGTAGTTGCCCATGCTCGCGAGGATCTCGTCTGGGGAGTCCGGGAGCCCGTCGGGGTCGGTCGGCTTCTCGAGGAACGCACGGATCTTCATCGGCTCGTCCGGGACCACGTCGATGACCCCGAACTGGTCGGCGGTGTCGATCGGCTGCCGGATGGCGGCCACGGTGACCCCCGCGCCGGTCTCGAGGTGCTGCTCGACCATCTGCGAGAAGTCCATGCGGTAGACGTGGTCGGCACCGACGACGACGACGATGTCGGGCTTCTCGTCGGTGATCGTGTTCAGGCTCTGGAAGATCGCGTCGGCGCTGCCCTGGTACCAGGACTTGTCGATGCGCTGCTGGGCGGGGATGGGGGCCACGTAGTTCCCGAGCATCGTCGACATGCGCCACGTCTTGGTGACGTGTCGGTCGAGGCTGTGGGACTTGTACTGGGTGAGCACCACGATCTTGAGGTACCCGGAGTTGACGACGTTCGACAACGCGAAGTCGATGAGTCGGTAGATGCCGCCGAACGGCACTGCCGGTTTCGCTCGGTCGGCGGTGAGCGGCATCAGCCGCTTTCCCTCCCCACCCGCGAGGACGATGACCAGAACCTTCGGACCTCCGCTGCGGTACGCCATGGGCACACG
>DATIAB010000335.1:0-8784 GCA_035458265.1 Ornithinibacter sp.
TCGTCGGCACGTGCTGCCTACCATCCGGACTTTCACCGTCGGTCCTGGAGTTCCACCAGGTCAACCGGCCGCTGGCTGCGGCCGGGTCGCGGACTGTCACCGCCGGTTCGGAGTTGCACCGACCCCGGAGCACGTGTCACGCCCAGTATGCCGCACCCAGCCGTGAAGCTACGGTGGCGTCCCCCTGTGTGCTCCCTCACCCGTGCGACGCTGGGGGGGAGGGCGCATCATGGTGAACGGCGAGGATGAGGAGCAGACGATGGTGACCGGCTCGACGTCGGAGGTGACGGTCAACGGTGAGGTCCACGGCCTCGCCGGCACCGACCCGTGCACCCCTGCCCTGGACTGGCTGCGCTCGAGAGGCCTCACGGGAGCCAAGGAGGGCTGCGCCGAGGGTGAGTGCGGAGCTTGCGCCGTCATGGTGGCCCGCTCGGACGGGGCCGGTGGGACTCGGTGGGCGGCGGTCAACTCCTGCCTGCTTCCGGCGGGCTCCCTCGCCGGCCAGGAGGTCGTGACCTCGGAGGGCCTCGGGACACCGGAGGCGCTGCACCCGGTGCAGCACGAGATGGCCGTGCGTGGCGGCTCGCAGTGCGGCTACTGCACACCGGGCTTCGTCTGCTCGATGGCTGCCGAGTACTACCGCACCGACCGGCGGTCCATGGCCGTCGTGGGTGCCGGGGACGGCGCCGATGACCCCGCGGGACCGGACGTCGAGGACGGCCCGGGCCCCAACGGCTTCGACCTGCGGGCGATCTCGGGCAACCTGTGCCGGTGCACGGGGTACCGCCCCATCCGCGACGCCGCCTACGCACTCGGCGTCCCGGCGGCCGACGACCCGATCGCCAGGAGGACGACAGGGCCGGCGCCCGCGTCCTCGACCACCGTTGTCGACGGGGCGGCCGGATCCTACGTCCGGCCCGCCGACCTCACCGAGACGCTGACCCTCCTCCAGCGGCACCCCGACGCCGTCCTCGTCGCGGGGTCGACCGACTGGGGCGTCGACGTCAACCTTCGGGGCGCGCGAGCATCCCTCGTCATCGGTATCGACCGTCTCGAGGAGCTGCGGGCCGTGGTGCGCGCTCCAGGCCACGTCGAGCTCGGTGCGGCCCTGACCCTGGCCGAGGTGGAGCGCGGCCTCGCGGGCAGCATTCCCCTGCTCGACGCCGTCTTTCCCCAGTTCGCCTCCCCCCTCATCCGCAACGGGGCAACCATGGGTGGCAACCTCGCCACCGGCTCCCCCATCGGTGACCTCGCCCCTGCCCTGCTCGCACTCGAGGCCTCCGTCGTCCTCCACGGCCCGTCCGGGGAGCGGCTGGTGCCCGTGGAGACGTACTTCACGGGGTACCGGACCAGCGTGCGACGTCGCGACGAGCTCATCCGGGCCGTCCGCATCCCCCTGCCGCTCAGTGAGGTCACCGCCTTCCACAAGGTCGCCAAGCGACGCCACGACGACATCTCCAGCGTCTCGGTCGGCATGGCCCTCCACGTCGTCGACGGCATCGTCGAGCGTGCCAGGATCGGCGTCGGCGGCATCGCGGCCACGCCGGTGCGCGCGACCGCAGCGGAGTCGGCGCTCGAGGGACGGGCGTGGACGCGCGCGACCGCCCTCGCCGCCGGCGCGGTGCTGCGTGAGGAGGGCACCCCGATCGACGACCACCGGGCCAGCGCCGCGTACCGCCGGGCCATGCTCGCCACCTCGCTGGTGAGGCTGTACACCGACGGCTCGGCATCACAGGAGGTCACGGGATGAGCACCGCCGTTCCTCGTGGCGACGACCGCGTCGTCGGTCAGCCGCTCCCCCACGAGTCCGCTGCCCTGCACGTCACGGGCCGAGCGCTCTACACCGACGACCTCACGGCGCGGATGACAGGCCTGCTCCACGCCCACCCCGTCCAGGCACCGCACGCCCACGCCCGCGTGACGCGTCTCGACATCGAACCCGCCCTCGCCGTGCCAGGGGTCGTGCGGGTGCTCACGGGCGTGGACGTGCCGGGTGTCAACGACGCCGGCGCGAAGGGCGACGAGCCCCTGTTCCCCAGCGAGGTGATGTTCCACGGGCAGTCGGTCTGCTGGGTGCTCGGCGAGACGCTCGAGGCGGCTCGGCTCGGGTCGCTGGCCGTCATGGTGGACTACGAGCCGCTACCAGCCCTGGTCACGGTCCGTGAGGCGATCGACGCGCGAAGCTTCCAGGGCGGGATGCCCACGCTGCGGCGCGGCGACGTCGACGCCGTGTTCGCGGGAGCCGCCCACGTCTACAGCGGGGTGACCGAGTGCGCCGGCCAGGAGCACTTCTACCTCGAGACCCACTGTTCGCTCGCCCACGTCGACGAGAGTGGGCAGGTCTTCGTCCAGAGCAGCACCCAGCACCCCAGCGAGACGCAGGAGATCGTCGCCCACGTGCTGGGCCGGCCGAGCCACGCGGTCACCGTCCAGTGCCTGCGCATGGGAGGCGGCTTCGGCGGCAAGGAGATGCAGCCCCACGGCCTGGCCGCCGTCGCGGCCCTGGGGGCCGTCGTCACCGGGCGCCCGGTCCGCGTGCGTCTCACCCGGGCCCAGGACATGACCATGACCGGCAAGCGGCACGGCTTCCACACCCAGTGGCGCGTGGCGTTCGACGACGACGGCCTCCTGCTGGGCCTCGACGCAACCCTCACGTCCGACGGCGGGTGGAGCCTGGACCTCTCGGAGCCCGTCATGGCCCGCGCCCTGTGCCACGTCGACAACGCGTACTGGATCCCCCACGTGCGGGTGAACGGCCGGATCGCCAGGACCCACAAGACATCCCAGACCGCCTTCCGTGGGTTCGGAGGCCCCCAGGGGATGCTCGTCATCGAGGACATCATCGGCCGCTGTGCAGCCCGGCTCGGCATCGACCCCACGTCCCTGCGCCGCCGCAACTTCTACCAGCAGGGCCAACGAACCCCCTACGGCCAGGTCGTGCGCCACCCGGAACGGGCCGTCACGTGCTGGGAGCAGGTTCTCGCCACGGGGGACGTTGCGCGCCGTCTCGATGTCGTCGCGGCGTTCAACGCGACCCACGACCACACCAAGCGCGCGATCGCGGTGACTCCGGTGAAGTTCGGCATCGCGTTCAACTTCACGGCCTTCAACCAGGCCGGCGCCCTCGTCCACGTCTACAAGGACGGCTCCGTGCTCGTCAACCACGGGGGCACCGAGATGGGCCAGGGCCTGCACACGAAGATGCTCCAGATCGCCGCCACGGCACTCGGGGTCCCTCTCGAGACCGTGCGGTTGGCCCCCACGCGCACCGACAAGGTTCCCAACACGTCCGCGACGGCCGCCAGCTCCGGGGCCGACCTCAACGGGGGCGCAGTCCTGGACGCCTGTACCCAGATCGTCGACCGCCTGCGAGCGGTGGAGGCGGCCCACGGCCGTCCCCTGAGCTGGACCGAGCTCGTGGCGGCCGCGTACGCCCAGCGTGTCCAGCTGTGGGCAGCCGGGTTCCACCGCACGGAGGGGCTGCACTGGGACTCCACGGCGATGCAGGGCTCGCCGTTCAAGTACTTCTCGTACGGCGCCGCGGCCACCGAGGTCGAGGTCGACGGGTTCACCGGTGCCCACCGGGTGCGGCGCGTCGACATCGTCCACGACGTCGGAGACTCGTTGTCCCCCCTCATCGACATCGGTCAGGTCGAGGGCGCGTTCGTGCAGGGTGCCGGCTGGTTGACCCTGGAGGACCTGAGGTGGGACGAGTCGAACGCACCCACGCGTGGCCGGCTGACGACGAACACGGCGAGCACCTACAAGATCCCGAGCCTCTCCGAGATGCCCGACGTCTTCCACGTCCGCCTGCTCGAGCGGGCCCACGAGGACGGTGCCGTCTACGGCTCGAAGGCGGTCGGCGAGCCCCCGCTCATGCTCGCGTTCTCGGTCCGCGAGGCCCTGCGACAGGCCGCTGCGGCATTCGGCCCCCCCGGTGTCGCGGTCGACCTGGCCTCCCCGGCCACGCCGGAGGCGGTGTTCTGGGCGATCGAGCAGGCTCGCGGCGGCCCGCTCCCCCCGGGGCTCGAGCCCGTCCGGGAGGGCGCACCAGGGGTGGTCCCCGACCAACCCGACGCGGCCGCGCCCCCGCTCGAGCCGGCATCCGAGCGCGCGGTTGCCACGACCGCGCCCGGGGGCTGACGTGCACTGGCTGACTGCCGTCGACCGGCTGCGACGGGCCCGTGAACCGGGCGTCCTCGTGACCCTGGCCTCCGTGCGGGGGCACGCCCCACGGGACGCCGGTGCGAAGATGGTCGTGTCCACCCGGGAGACCTGGGGCAGCATCGGTGGCGGCAACCTCGAAGCGACGGCCGTCGACCGCGCGCGGCGGATGCTCGAGCTGGGGGGGACCGTTCCGGAACAGCTGGTCCTCGCCCTCAGCGACAAGGCGCGCACCGAGCACGGACGCCAGTGCTGCGGAGGTGAGGTCGGCATCCTGCTCGAGCCGCTGGCCGTCGTGGCCAGCGTCGCCGTCTTCGGCATCGGCCACGTCGGTCACGAGCTCGCGCGCATCCTGAGCCGCCACGACCTCGACCTCCACCTCGTCGACTCGCGCGAGGCCCAGCTCGATGCTGCGACGGGACCCTGGCTGGCCGACGCCGTGGCACGGGTCGAGGTGCACCATGCCCCGCTGCCGGAGATGGTGCTCGACGCGCTCCCGCCCGGGACGCACGTGCTCGTCATGACCCATGACCACGCCGAGGACCACGCGCTGTGCGACGCCGCCCTGCGGTGCTCGCACCTGGGCACGATCGGCCTCATCGGGTCGTCCGCCAAGTGGAGCCGCTTCCAGCGACGGCTCGCCGCCGACGGTCATCCCGCTGACGTCGTGGCCCGGATCCAGTCCCCCATCGGTATTCCCGACCTCGGCGGGAAGGAGCCCGCGACCATCGCCGTCGCCGTGGCGGCGGACCTGCTCCGGGTGATCTCCCGCGACCGGGGAACCGTCGACGTCACCCCGTGAGGGCGTCCGACACGGCGGCTCGGGCGAGCTGGGCCCCGGGAACCTCCTGCAGGATGGCCCCCAGCTCGGCGGCGGCACCTCGGATGCCGTGTGGGGCCAGGAGCGCCTCGACCGCTCCGCGGACGTCGTCCGGTGTCGCCGCGTTGGGATCGAGGCAGAGGCCGACTCCGCATCGCTCGACGGCGGCCGCCCCGGCGAACTGGTCGGTCGACAGCGGAAGCATGAGGAGCGGGACACCAGCCGCCAGGGCTTCGGTGACGCTGTTGTTGCCGCCGTGCGACACGGCGACCGCCGAGCTCGCGAGAAGCCGGACCTGGGGAAGGAACTCACGCACGAGCCACTCCTGCGGGAGCGGACCGAGGGACCCACGGGGCGCCGAGCCGGTCGCGAGGGCCACCCGGACGTCGAGCCGTCGCAGGGCCTGCGCCACGACGGCGAGCACGTCGGAGCGGGCCGAGAGGAAGCTGCCGAGGCTCACGTAGACGACGGGCCGGCCGTCTCGGCCGAGCCAGGCCTCCACCTCGGCATCCTCAGGTTCTTGGCGCACGGCCGATCCCAGGAAGGTGTGAGCCGGCAGCAGGGCCGTGCGATCGGTCTCGTGCAGGCTGCCCGGGTAGTTGAGCAGCAACAGGTCGCCCGTCTCGGCGAAGGCGTCGGGGCTGCGCCTGCTGGTCGGGGCCAGCTCACCGAGCGCCTCGTTCCACTGCGCCGTGAAGGTGTCACGGACGCCTTCGCAGAGGGCCCGCAGTCCGGCGAGATCCACCGCACCGGGATGCAGGGCCCGCGGCCAGGCCGGCGGGTACCCGTAGACCTCGTCCCCCACGGTCAGCGCCGAGGGGTGGCCCAGCACGACGTCCGCGTGCGGCACCCCCGCACTCACCAGCCCCAGTCGGGCCCCGAAGGCGAGGTGGTCGACGAGCACGGCATCAGGGCGCACCCGGTCCACCAGGGCGTGCACCTCCCTCGCCACGCCGAGAGCGTTCCAGAGCAGGTCATCGCCCCGGGCGCGTGCCTGGAACTCCAGCGCGGCCACGGCGCCCCTGCGCGTGGCGTCGAAGAAGCCGCGCAGCGCGTCGTCCTCCCCCGGCGGCTGTTCCTCGGCGCGGATGACGCCGGGGTTCGACCCCCGGCCGAGCTGCAGGTGTTCGCGCTCGTACCCGAACCCCCGGACCACCGCCTCGGTGGCCGTGCCGGTCGCGACGACGACCCGCTCACCCTCCGACTGCCAGGCGGTGGCCAGGGTGGCCAGCGGGTAGAGGTGTGAGGCGTAGTCCGGGCTGATGACGAGCAGGGTCATGGGGTGGCTGCCAACGGCCGTGACTGCGCGACGTGTCCTGCTGCCACGCGGGAGTAGACCTCGCACAGCGAGGCGGCCATCGTGTCGATGCCGAAACGTTCGCGCACCACCGCCCGTGATCGGCGACTGCGCAGCGGGTCCCCCGGTGACGCGGCGAGGTCGAGAGCCCGGCTCACTCCCTCAGCGAGGGCCCGCGGCAACGAGGTGTCGGCCAGGACACCGGTGACGCCGTCCTCGATGTAGGTCGCGGGGCCGCCGCCGTTCGGGGCGACGACGACCAGCCCCATGGCCATCGCCTCGAGGATGGCGATGCCGAACTCCTCCTTGAGGCTGGCACAGACGTAGACCCCACCGGGGGCGGACAATCCGGGCCTGCTCCGCTGGGAAGCCGCCAGCCACGCCGTCGTCGTGGCGTTGGGCCGGTGTCCCGCGAGGAGCAGGCCGGCCCCGGCGGAGTCGTCGGTGGACAGCGCGTCGCGGATCCGGGAGAGCTCCCCGGCCTCCTCGGGAGTGGGGTCGTCGAGGTCGCCACCGATGACGACCAGGTTGCACCGTGCGCGCAGGGTCGGGTCGGTGAGCCAGGTGGAGACGAGCGTCGCCATGCCCTTGACCGGGGCCAGCCGGCCGACCGACAGGGCCAGGGGCAGCGAACGCCGGTCCGTGGGCAGCTGGGCGAGCATGGTGTCGAGGTCATCGAGCGCGGCTGTCGTGGCCCGGCTGCGTGGTGCGCCACCGCCGACCTCCTTCGCGACGCGCTCGAGGGCCGCGAGGTCGATGCCCTCCCCGACCACGTCCACCCGCTCGGGCTGGGCGGCCACGTCGATGCCGACCAGCCGGGAGATGCTCCGCTCGACGTCCGGACGAGGGAAGAGCACGAGGTGCTCGGCCTGCCCGGCGAGCCTGCGAACCAGCCGGTCGCGGAAGCAGAGGTGCTCGGCCCGGTCGGCCTCGCCGAAAACGGACCGGGTCAGGCTGCCGTCCGCCTCGCGCGCGGCGATGAGCGCCTGGGGGTCCGGGGCCACCGTCAGGACGACGGGGATGCCCAGCTCGGCGGCCACCTCGGCGGCGACCATCGAGCCGACGTCGGCCATCCTCAGGTGGATGGCGTCGACGCGGCCCGCCGCCCGCAGGACCCGCCGGATGCCGCGCCGCGCCTGGACCCGCAGCGGCCACGCCGTCGCCGCGCCCGTGGACGGCCCCCACAGCGGGATGCGCGCGTAGTGGTGCCCCCGGGTGGACAGGGCCGCCGACAGCGGACGTCCCGCCGTCGAACCACCCTCCCCCGCCCCGGTGGCGGTCGCCTCGTGCCTGCTGCCGGAGACGGTGATGACCCGTTCCACACGAGCACCCTGCCGCATCAGGGCGTCGCCGAGGTGCACGAGCAGGGTCGCGACGCCACCGGTGTCGCCCTGACCCGAGTGACGCAGGCTGCCGTCCAGGTCCCCGTGGAGGAAGAGCTGGACGACGGTGAGTCCCGCGTGACCACCCGGGACCGGCTCCGTCGCGAGCTCGTCGGACAACGCGAGTGCCGCGACCCGCGCGAGCGGCCCGGTCGTGCCGCGCACTGCTGCCAACGCGGCTCGGGCGGTCGCTGCCCCTGCTGCGTCCCGGTGCTGGGGGTCCGCGAGCACGTCCCCGAGGGCGGCCAGTGCCGCGGCTCGCACCACGTCCGCCTCGGTGTCGTCACCCGCGACCCGGATGAGCAGCCGGATGGTCGCCGGTCCGGGAACGAGCCCCACCGTCTCCACCAGGCGCGCGCGGGCGCTGGGGTCGGTCTCGGACGTCAGGGCGGCGGCCAGGGCGCCGTGTACGGCATCCGGAGCAGCATCCGCCCACGTCTCGAGGGTGCGCTGCGCCAACATCCCGGTGAAGCCCCCGTCAGCGCAGCACCGGGCCAGCCGCGCCACACCCGACCGGTGCGGGGGCACGCTGCCGAGGGCCTCGACGGCGTGCTCGGCCACGTGCGCCCGGTCGTCGTCGAGAAGGCCGACGAGGTGGAGTGCGGCCTGCGCACCCCCCTGCGCGCCGAGGGCGTGCACGGCTGACATCGCCGTGATCGGGTCGTCGTCGGCGGTGCCGGCGACGAGCACGTCCACCTCGTCCGGTGTGGCGCCGCGCCCGACGCCTTCGAGCAGCTCGCCGGCACGCAGCGCCTCGAGGATGCTGGGTGAGGTCCGCACGGCGGTGAGGGCGGTGTCGACGTCCATGCGCACGACGATAGGCGAATCTCGTTGAAACTTCGTCTAACGTTGCACACGAACTGCGGTGGTCAGCTGCGGTCAGTCCTCGACGACCACACCCATGGCGCTGAGCAGCCCCCTGGTCGCGGTGGCATCCACCCGAAGGCCACGCACCCGGTTCTGGGACGGGTCGAACCGGCAGCCGGTCGCGCCCAGCAGGCTGGCCCCGCGCAGGTCGGTGCCCACGAACACGGCCCCGTCGAGGTCGGACCCGCCGAGGTCGACCCGCCTCGCGTCGGCGCCGCCGAAGTCGGCCTCACGCAACGAGCAGTCGACGAGGC
>DATIAB010000336.1:0-8773 GCA_035458265.1 Ornithinibacter sp.
CGACCCGGTGCTGTGCGAGGTCGAGCTCGACGATGCGGGTCACCACCCGCGAGAGGAACTCGCGGTCGTGCGAGACGAGCACCACCCCGGAGCGCAGCCCGCGCACGAAGTCCTCGAGACGCTCCAGCCCGGCGAGGTCGAGGTCGTTGGTGGGCTCGTCGAGCAGCACGACGTCGAACCGGCTGAGCAGCAGTGCCGCCAGCGCGGCGCGGGCTGCCTGGCCACCGGACAGGGACGTCATGAGGGCGTCCGGCCCGACATCGAGGCCGAGGTCGGCCAGCACCGGAGGGAGTCGCTCGTCAAGGTCCGGTGCGCCGCTGGCCTGCCAGTGGTCGAGCGCCTGCGCGAAGGTGTCCTCGTCCACCCGTGTCGGGTCCGAGGCGCCGAGGGCGGCAGCGGCAGCCTCCATCGCCACCGTCGCGGCGGCGGCGCCCGTGCGGCGGGCGACGTACGCGCCGACGGTCTCACCCGGCATCCGCTCGTGTTCCTGTGGCAGCCATCCGACGAAGGCGTCGCTCGGCGCGGTCGAGACCGAGCCCTCGAGGGGCTCGAGGTCGCCGGCGAGGATCCGCAGCAGGGTCGTCTTGCCGGCCCCGTTGGCCCCGACGACGCCGACCACGTCGCCGGGTGCGACGGTGAAGTCCAGGGCGTCGAAGAGGGTCCGGTGGGCGTGGCCCCCGGCAAGGTTCCTGACGACGAGGTCCGCGCTCACCCGGCGATCGTACGGTCCCCCCACCCCCGACTGATTGCGATGCTCCCACCTCCAGAGCCCCGGAAGAGCGCTCTCCACGTGGGTGCATCGCAATCAGTCGGGTTGACGAAGGGCGGATGCCGGGGACCGGCCGAGCGCGAGGTGCCCACCATGCGGTCGCCCCGCGACGGCACCCACTGCGCGTGGATAACGTTGGCTAACTGGTCTTCAAACGAGGAGTTATCCAATGAGCATCCGTCTCGGCGACATCGCCCCTGACTTCACCGCCGACACGACGCAGGGCGTGCTGTCCTTCCACGACTGGAAGGAGGGTGCCTGGGCCGTCCTGTTCAGCCACCCGGCCGACTTCACCCCCGTCTGCACCACCGAGCTCGGGCGCACCGCCGCGCTCTCCGGCGAGTTCGCCGCGCGCAACGCCAAGCCGATCGCCGTCTCGGTGGACTCGGTCGAGGACCACCAGCGCTGGGTGCCGGACATCGCCGAGGTGGCCGGGGTCGCCGTCGACTTCCCGATCATCGCCGACGAGGACCGCAGCGTCTCGCAGGCCTACGACATGATCCACCCGGGCGAGGGCGACACCTCCACCGTGCGCTCGGTCTTCCTCATCGACCCGAGCAACACCGTGCGGCTCACGATCACCTACCCGAAGTCGGTGGGCCGCAACTTCGTCGAGATCCTGCGGGCCCTGGACGCCCTCCAGGCCACCGACCGCGCGCCGATCTCCACCCCGGCCGAGTGGGTGCCCGGCGACCGCGTCATCGTGGCCCCGGCCGTCTCCACCGCCGACGCCCGCGAGCGCTTCGCCAACGTCGACGAGGTCAAGCCCTACCTGCGCTTCGCCGACGCCCCGGCCTGAGGCAGGTCACCGCCGAACCACTGGCATCCGCCCGGGCCTCAATGCTCCGGGCGGACCAGCCTGGCGTAGTCGGGGTGCCTGGCGATCCAGGCCTTGATGAACGGGCAGCGTGGCACCACCCGCAGGCTCTCGTCCTCGGCGACCTCGTCCAGGGCGTGCCTGGCCAGCGCTCCGGCGACGCCGCGGCCCTCGAAGGCCGGGTCGACCTCGGTGTGCGTGAACACGATGTCGTCGTCGACCACCTTGTAGGCCGCGAAGCCGGCAAGGGCACCATCGATCCGCGCCTCCCACCGGCTCTCGTCCTCGTTGCGCGCCACCACGACCTGCTCGCTCACCTCTGCCACGGGTCCACCGTAGATGTGGCCCGCGCATCTGCGAAAGCCTCGGCGACCGCGCCACTCCCGCCTACGCTGGGAGCGGCACCTCGTCGGGTGTCGCGCCACGGCATCCGGCCGGATGCCGTCCGGACCCCTCGGGGCCCCGCCGCGCCGATACCCGGGAAGGACCGCCGTGAGCGTCGCGATCGTCGAGCGGGTGGCGAGCCGGGCGCGCCGCAGCCCCCTCCTGCCGGCGATCGGCGATGCGACGGGGGTCTTCGACCGGGTGCTCTCCGGGGTCGGCCTCATGGTCGTGCCGTGGGCGTTCGCGGCCTCGCTCGTGCCGTCGCTGCTGCCGCGCGCACCGTGGCTGCAGGGCCTGGCATCCGGTGTCACCGTCGCCGTCGGGTACGGCCTCGGCGCCGCCACCCACGCGATCTGGCGCTACCTGCAGATCCCGGGGTTGACGGGCCGGGCGCGGTCGATCGCCCTGGGCGTCGTCATCGGCATCGGGCTGCTGCTCGTGAACGTGAGCGCGTGGAAGTTCGTGGGCTGGCAGAACGACATCCGGGGCCTGATGGGGATGCCGCCGACGTCGCCGACGATCTGGCCGGTCGTCGTCGTCGTGACGCTCGTCGTGTTCGCGTTCGTCGTCCTCCTGGCGCGCTCCCTGATGGTGCTGGCGCGAACCGTGGCGGGCTGGCTCGGTCGTCACCTGCCACAGCGGCTCTCGGTCGTCCTCGGTGTGGCCGCGGTGGTGTTCCTCGTGTGGGGCCTGTGGACCGGGGTCATCGTCAACGGGTTCTTCGCCGCGGCGAACGCGTTCTTCGCCCCGCAGGACACCACGGGCACCAACAGCAGCGACCGCCCCACGGCGCCCGAACGCTCGGGCACGCCCGAGTCCCTCGTGGCCTGGGAGGACCTGGGCCAGTACGGCCGGTACTTCGTGCGGGGCGGGCCCGGCGTAGAGGAGCTCGAGGCCGTGAACGGGCCCGGCGCCAAGCAGCCGATCCGGGTCTTCGCGGGCCTGCAGAGCGCCAGCACGGTGCAGGGTCGGGCCGACCTCGTGGTCGAGGAGCTCAAGCGTACCGGCGCCTTCGAGCGCCAGGTGCTCGTCGTCGCCACGACGACCGGCATGGGCTACCTCGACCGGCGCGGCACCGACCCGCTGGAGTACCTGTGGAACGGTGACACCGCCATCGCCGGGGTGCAGTACTCGTACCTGCCGAGCTGGATCTCGCTGCTCGCCGACCAGGAGGCCGTCATCGACACCTCCCGCACCGTCTTCGAGACGGTGCACGCGTACTGGGAGACCCTCCCCGAGGGCGACCGCCCAGCGCTCTACCTCTACGGGCTCTCGCTCGGGTCCGGTGGTGTCGAGAGCGTGCTGACGTCGGTCAACATCGTCAACGCCCCCGTCAGCGGGGCCCTGATGGTCGGGCCGCCGTTCGTCAACGACCTGCACGCACGACTGGTCGCAGGGCGCGATGCCGGCTCGCCGGCATCCCTTCCGGTCTACGAGGAGGGCCGCACGGTCCGGTTCGCGAACGCGCAGGGTGGTCTCGACCGCGGCGGCGCAGCGTGGGGGCCCACCCGGGTGACCTACCTCCAGCATGCCTCCGACCCGACGGTGTTCTTCTCCAGCGACCTCGCGTTCACCCGCCCCGACTGGCTCGAGGACGAGCAGCGCGGCCCCGACGTCGCGCCCACGATGGGCTGGATCCCCCTCGTGACGATGTGGCAGGTGCTGCTCGACATGCCCGCGGCCCAGCAGGTGCCGGCCGGTTTCGGCCACATGTACACGGCGACGGAGAACCTCGACGGCTGGGCCGCGGTCACGCGGCCGGCCGACTGGGATGCCGACCGTCGCGAACGCATCACGAAAGTCCTCCCCACGGGCTGACGCCGTGGGGGATATTGGGGTCGGGGGGTGCACCGGGGGCGGAGCCCCCGTGGGCTGTGTGAGGATCGTCGGCACAGGGCTCCGCCATCGTGAACCCCCGAAGAGCAGGAGGACGTCATGTCGGCACCCGCGGGATGGCACCTGCAACCGGACGGCCAGGAGCGCTACTGGGACGGGACCCAGTGGACCGAGCAGTTCCGGGCGCCCGTGGTCAGTGACCCGACCGCCCCGCCGCCGGCCCCGTCCTGGGCCGGCTCGACGCAGTCGTCGGACCCGACGTCCTCAGACGCGACCGGCACGCCGTACACGGACGACTCCGCGGACTCCGGGGAGCCGACCGACACCGTCGCCCCGATCGAGCACACCCAGGCGTTCGACGTCTCGGGGACCCAGGCCCTGCCCAGTCAGGATGCCGGGGCACCGGCCGCGTACCCGCCGGGCGCGTACCCGCCGGCCGGGTACGCGGCGCCCGGCTACCCGCCGGCCACCCAGCAGCAGTCCGGCTACCCCCAGCAGGGCTATGCGCCGGGGCAGCCGCAGACCGGGTACGGAGCGCCCGGAGCGCAGGCCTACCCGCCACCGCCCCCACAGGGCGGCAGCAGCGGACTGCTCAAGGGCTGCCTCATCGCGGGGGTCGTGCTCCTCGGCCTCATCGCCGTGGTCATCGCGGCCTTCGCGTTCTTCGCCTCGCGCGTCGTCGACGAGGTGAACGAGACCTTTCCCTCAGGCTTCCCGACCGAGCTGCCGAGCGGTTTCCCGACCGAGCTGCCCAGCGGCCTGCCGACGACCCTTCCGACCGAGGGGCTCGAGCAGGACATCGAGCTGGCGGTGGGGGACGGTTTCGAGCTGCCCCGGGCCACCATCGCCGGCGGCTGGACGCTGGAGCCGCAGGGCGCCGGCGTCCCGATCGTCAACATCACGGGCATGAAGGCCACCCTCGCCGACGACAACGGCTTCCCCGTGCTGTTCACGATGTCGTTCCCCTCCGCGGGAGGGGACACCGTAGAGACGGTGTGCACGGCCCCCGCCGGTCAGCCGGATGCCGTGGTCGACGTGTCGTGCGTGCCGCTGTTCGGTGACGTCCGGGACGCCAGGCGCGTGACGGTCACCGCGGCGCTCTGACTTCTCCGGGTCAGGCGTCCGCGGGCTGGAGGGCGACGAGCTCGGCGACCAGCTCGTCGGTGCGGAGCCGATCGGACTCGAGCTCCGGGGTGAAGCCCAGCCGCACGACGACGAGCTGGGCCGACGGCACGACGTACACCCGCTGACCGTCATGCCCGCTGGCCCAGTACGCGTCCTCGGGCAGATCGGGGTCGACGAGGCTGCCGTCGATCTGGCGGTTGACCCACCAGCCGGCGGCATAGCCCTCCTCCTCGCTCTGGCGCACCTCGGTCTGCGTCGTCGACGCCTTCAGCCATCCTTCGGGCAGGAGGCGCTCACCGGCCCACACCCCGTCCTGCAGGGCGAACTGGCCGATCGTGGCCCAGTCGCGCGGGGTCGCCCACAGGTACGAGCTGCACACGGGAGTCCCCGTGGTGTCGACCTCCATCGTCGCCGAGGTCAGGCCGAGCGGCGCGAACAGCTGCTGGCGTGGGAGGTCGGCGTCCGGGGCGTCGGCCAGATCGGTGAGGACGCTGCACAGGATGTTCGTGCCGCCGCTGGAGTACTGCTGGTAGGTGCCGGGCTGGTGCGCCAGCGGCTGGCTCGCAGCGAAGCCCGCCATGTCGGGCTCGGCGTAGAGCATCTGGGTGATCGGGGTGCCCAGGGAGTAGGTCTCGTCCCACGTGAGGCCGCTCGTTCCCCGCATGAGCTGGTCGACGGTGATGGCCCTGCGCTCGTCGGTCCACTCGGGCCGCAGCTCGGTGTCGGTGATCGCGATGCGGTCCTGGTGCACCATCCGGCCGACGAGGAGGTTCGCGACGCTCTTGGTCATCGACCACCCGAGCTGGGGGGTCTCCCGGTCGAACCCGGAGGCGTAGCGCTCCCCGACGAGCTGACCTCCCTTGAGCACCACGATGCCGCGCGTGCCGAGCTCGGCGACGCGCTCGGCACCCAGTCCGTCACCGAAGGCTCGGGCGATGGCGGCGTCGATCGCGGGATCGGGCGCCGGTGCGTCTGCCGTGGACAGGGGGTTCGTGTCCGGCACGACCTTGGTGGCCTCACCCAGGCCGGTGGGTCGCTCGGCCCCGACCGTGCACCCGAAACCTCGCGTGTACCAGGCCTTCTGGGTCGCCAGGGTGAACAGGATCTGTGACGTGCTCGAGCGACCGGCCTCGTTGACGTACCCCGTGAGGAACGGCACCAGGGGGTTGTCGGGCAGGTCGGTGTCGGGGTCGTCGCGGCCGGCGACCAGCGTCACGGCGCACGAGTTGTGGGCGGCGTACCCCGTGCCCGTCTCGAGCAGCGGGCGGGCGTAGAAGTACCCGCCCACCGCGGCAGCGACGGCGAGGACGAGGAGAACCGCGACGATGCGGAGGGCCAGGCGCATGCGCGGACGCTACCGCCTGCAGCCGAGAACGCTGAGGAAAACTTCCGTGGGGGTGTCGCATTCGTGGGGGCTCGTTCGTGGAGAGGGTGAGGGACACGGCATACGGTCGAGTCCTGACCGACACCATCGAGGAGACGACGATGACCCAGTACCTGCTGTCCGTCTGGCACGACCGTGACGCGACCCCCGAGGACATCTACCCCACCGCGCAGGAGCGGGACGAGGCCTACGCCGCGACCGGCGCGTTCAACGAAGAGCTCCAGGCCAGCGGCAGCTGGGTGTTCGCCGGGGGACTGCACCCGCCGGCCACCGCCACGGTGGTCGACGGCACGGGCACCGACGTCGTCATGACCGACGGCCCCTTCAGCGAGGCCAAGGAGCAGATCGGCGGCTTCTGGGTCGTCGAGGCGGCCGATCTCGACGCCGCGCTCGACCTCGCCGCCCGCGGGTCGAAGGCCTGCCGGGGCAAGGTCGAGGTGCGTCCCTTCCAGGGCGAGTGAGCGCCCTGCCGCACGATGAGGTGGAGGCGGTCTACCGCGCCGAGTTCGGTGCGGTGGTCGCCTCCCTCGCCGCCCGGTTCAGGGACCTCGACCTCGCCGAGGAGATGGCCCAGGAGGCGTTCGTCGAGGCCGTTCGCCGCTGGCCCACCGAGGGCGTGCCGCCCAACCCCGGCGGCTGGCTCACCGTCGTCGCGCGCAACCGCGCGATCGACCGGCTGCGGCGTGAGTCGACCCGGAAGTCCCGGTCCGAGGAGGCCATGGTGCTCAGCGCCGCGGAGGACCCCAGCGCGCCGGTGACCTCGGTGACCGACGAGCGCCTGCGGCTGCTGTTCACCTGTTGCCACCCCGCCCTCGCGCCGGAGGCCAGGGTCGCCCTGACCCTGAGACTCCTCGGCGGGCTCACCGTGCCGGAGGTGGCCGCCGCCTTCCTCGTGCCCGAGCGCACCATGGCGCAGCGGATCACCCGGGCCAAGCGCAAGATCGCCGCCGCGAACATCCCCTACCGCGTGCCTCGGGACCACGAGCTGCCCGATCGCCTGGCGGGGGTGCTCGCCGTCATCTACCTCGTCTTCACGGAGGGCCACCTCCCGGCTGGTGGGGGCCACGGCATCCGCGACGACCTGTGCGCCGAGGCGATCCGGCTCGGCCGGGTGCTGCGCGCCCTCATGCCGGACGAGCCCGAGGTCACCGGCCTGCTGGCCCTCATGCTGCTCACGGACGCGCGACGGGCGGCACGGCTGGATGCCGGGGGCGCGCTCGTCACGCTCGACGCCCAGGACCGCTCGGTGTGGGACCGCGAGAAGATCGCCGAGGGGCACGCGCTCGTGCGGGAGTGCCTGCGACGCAACCGCCCGGGCCACTACCAGCTGCTCGCGGCCGTCAACGCGGTGCACACCGACGCCGCGACGGGATCCGAGACCGACTGGGGCCAGGTGCTCGCGCTCTACGACCAGCTGATGGTGGTGACCCCGACCCCGGTCGTGGCCCTCAACCGGGCCGTGGCGCTTGCCGAGGTCTCCGGGCCGGGTGCCGCGCTCGAGGCCGTCGAGGTGTTGCCGCTCGACGGCTACCACCCGTTCCACGCCACGCGGGCCGACCTGCTGCGCAGGCTCGGACGTCGACCGGATGCCGTGGCCGCCTACCAGCGCGCCCTGGACCTCGCGACGAACCCGGCGGAACGGGCCTTCCTCGAACGGCGCCGGGCCGAGCTCAGCTGAGTGGGGCGGGAACGGCGTCGGCGAGCACGAGGGTGGCGAAGCCGAGCACCCCCCGGTAACCGTGCAGCCAGGCGTCACGGTGGGCATGGGCCACGTCGAGTGCCCGGGCCCGGTCAGCGGGGTCGCACTGTCCGGCCCGGGCCCAGTCGGCGAGAGACCCGGTCCACGACCACTCGTACTCGTCCCATTCCTCGAGGGTGCTCACGTGAGCGTGGACCACCTCGAAACCGTGCTGCGCGACGAGGTCCAGCAGACCGGCGAGGTCCGGCATCTCCTCGGGCGCCGCGTCCAGGGCGGCGAGTGCAGCCGCGGTCGGGGGGACCTCCCAGATGCCGTCCCCGAGGAGCACGCGCCCGCCGGGCGCGAGGTGACGGCGCACGGCATCCAGGGTTCCGCCCGGCCCGCCGAACACATGGCTGACCCCGACCGCGAGCACCACGTCGACGGTGCCGTCGACCCACGTCGAGGCGTCGGCCTCGACGAGCCGAACCCGGTCGCCCCACTCGGCGGCCAGGGCCTCGGGGTCGGAGCCGAGGTGGAGGTCGACGCCCACGGCGGTGAGCTCGGCGCCGGCTGCGAGGGCGCGGCGGATCCACTCGCCCGTGCCGCACCCGAGGTCGAGGAGCCGACCACGCAACGGGAGCAGGCGGTCGAGCAGGCGCGCCACCGAGGCGTCGGACAGCGGCGCCATCACCGGGTGGTGGGCATGGGCGTGGTGGCTGATCTCGTGGCGCATCACGCGGCCCATTGTGGCCCCTGCCTTCGGGGGGATTCCGGGGG
>DATIAB010000337.1:0-2028 GCA_035458265.1 Ornithinibacter sp.
GAGCAGGCGACCTCGCCGATCTCACCCATCGACGGGTTCGTGCCGCTCGGAGACCCGGCCACCCAGGCGGTCATCACCTCGCCCGACCGGCACCTTCCCGAGCCCGAGCAGCTGCAGTGGCTGCGTGACGGGCTCGCGGCAACGGGGCGGCCGTGGCACCTCGTCGGCAACCAGGTCATGGTGACCCCGGTGCGCTACCCGGGGGCCGCGCTGGGGCTGTCCGGCACGTTCATCAACGCCGACCAGTGGGACGGCTACGCCGCCGACCAGGCCGCCCTGCTCGGGCACCTCGCCGCCCAGCCGGCATCCGCCGGGGATGCCGTGGTGCTCACCGGCGACATCCACTCGTCATGGGGCGCGGACCTGCCCGTCGCGGTGGGTCCGACCGGCACGTACACACCGGTCGGGGTCGAGTTCGTCACGCCCTCGGTGACGAGCGACGGGTTCTACGAGATCGTCCGGTCCTTCTTCCCGAGTCTTCCGGCCGAGGCCGCCGTCGGCGCGACCGGGCAGGTGACGGGTGTGGTGCAGCAGGCGAACCCGTGGGTGCGCTACCTCAACGGCATCGGTCACGGCTACACGGTCATCGACGTGACGCCGCAGCGGGTGCAGGCCGACTTCCATCACACACCGCTCCCGAGCAGCGCCGCGCCCGACCCGCGCATCGACCCGAACGCGATGCCCGTCTACGCCGCGAGCATGCAGACGGTCGCCGGCAGCCGGCGCGTCTCCGCGGCATCCGGGCCGGTGGGTCCGAGAGCCGACGAACCGGCGTAGCCCCACCGCCGGGTCGAGGTGATATCGCTCGTGGATCCGAGCGTCTGGGATTCCACCCCGGCGGTCTGAGCTCAGGCGGCGCTGGCGTCGAGCTCGTCGGCGACCGGCGTCGTGCCGCCGTTGAACTCCACGACCACCCCGGCCAGGGCCGGCCGGTCCAGGGTCTGCGCGATGACGAGCGCCACGTCAGCGCGTGAGACCGATCCCGGCCGGGCGCCGGTGCGCGAGGTCTCGATGCTCCCCGTCGGCGGGTCGTGGGTGAGCCGGCTGGGGCGCAGGATCGTCCACTCCAGCTCGGAACCCTCGAGGTGGGCATCGGCGGTGGACTTGGCGTCGGCGTACGCGAAGAACGAGTCGCCCTCGGGCACCGCGTGGTCGGCACCTGCGCCGAAGTAGGACACCATCACGTACCTGCGAACCCAGGAGCGGTCCGCGGCATCCATCGAGCGGATCGCCGCGTCACGGTCGACCGCGTAGGTGCGCCTGGGGTCACCGCCACCGGCCCCCGCCGACCAGACCACGGCATCGTGCCCGTGGACCAGCCGGGCCAGGGCCTCGACGTCCATCGACTCGACGTCGGCGACGACGGGAGTGGCGCCGTCCGAGCGCAGGTCCTCGACGTGGGCGGGGTCCCTGATGACGCCGGTCACCTCGTGGGAGCGGGCGACGAGAAGTGGGGTGAGGAGCCGGGCGACCTTGCCGTGGCCGCCGATGACGATGACGCGCATTGCGGGTCCAACCGTGTCGGATGCCGTGCTGTTCCGTGAGGCGGTCGCCGTCGGCTCCCGCGGACTCGGGTCAGGGCGTGGTCGGTGGCGGGTGCTGCGAGGTCTTGGACAGCACGTAGTCCGCGAGGCGGGCGTCCGCGGCATCCCCGAAGAGGATCTCGGCGACCTCGGTCAGACCGGGTGAGCCGAGGATGTCGCGGTCGCGCACGACGAGGTCGATCTTGCTGCGACGCCGCATGAAGTCGTCGAGGGTCACGATCATCTCGTGCTCGGCGGCGGTGTGCAGCTCGGCGCGAAGGTAGTCGGCCGAGCCCATGACGTCCTCACCCATGGACGGGTCGGCGCGGATCGCCTCGAGGAGGTCGAAGGCCCGCCGACCGTAGCGCCGCCAGAGCCGGTCGGTGAGCGGCTCGGTGTCGGGCTTGGTGCGCAGCGAGTCCAGTCGCATGAGACGCGCCTGGCGGTAGAACTCCTTGCGGGTCGCCGCGGCCGGCTCGCCGTACCAGTTGCGCAGGTCCTTCTC
>DATIAB010000338.1:0-4117 GCA_035458265.1 Ornithinibacter sp.
GGCTTCGCGGCGTTGAAGGCGATGACCTCCTGCTCGGTGGCCGGAACGATCGGGAGGTCGCGCAGCGACTCGCTCGCGGCGGCATCGGCACCACGCAGGGCGGACAGCGCCCCCACGAGGTCACCGGTCGCGCCGCTCACGGCGTTGTGTGCCGTCACCAGGCGGCGGCGGAGGTCGTCGGTGGCCTCGGCTCCCACGGCGAGGTCTCGATAGACGGCGACGGTGGACCCCAGTCCGGCCGTCGACGTCAGGGGATCCGGCCACTCCAGGCGCATCCGGCCCCACTCGGGGTGCTCGACGCTCGACCATCCGGCCGGGTTGGCTGCGAGAGCGCTCAGCTGCTGCCACGACGGCTGGGTCCGGGGCCAGCCCAGCGCCTCCGCCATCGGGCGCGGAGCCGCGAAGACGACCGGGCTGGCCGCCACGACCGGATAGGTGCGGGGGAGCACCGAGGCCAGGCGGGGGTCACGGGCGAGGACGGACCGCCAGAGCGAGGAGTCCGGCATCCACGTCGTCGGCGCGTCGGACACCTCACCGTCGAGGGCGCGGCTGACGGCTGTGGCGAACTCCTGAGGCGAGGCACTCGTGATCTCGGTGGTGGTGCAGGGGGCACCGGTACGGTCCTGCATCCAGGTGTCGAAGTCGTCGACCTGATCCCGGAGCACTGCTGCCAGAGGCGCCGACGCGCTGATCCGCAGCGTTGCCTCGCCGGTGCACCCGCCGCTGGCCTCGGCCTGGGATCCGTTGCGGCTGAACGCGATGCCGATCCCGGCGCTGGTGGCGAGCAGCGCGAACACGGCGACCGCCGCCACGAAGGCCCGACCCCTCCGACGGGGTGCCGCATGGCGATGCCGTGCCCTCGGGGTGGTGGATTCCCCGGGACCCGCCTGGGGTGGTGGCCCTGCCGTCATGGGCCGAGTGTGACCGATGAGGCAGCAGAGGACAATGAAAACTCAAGTATTAGTCGGCGAAATCACCGCGGACAGGGCGCGCAGTGGCCGTGAAACGGTGTGGGAAGGGCGAACCGGCCCTGGCCCACGTGGGCGGCCGGTCCCCGCGCTCACCGGACCACGACGCGGCTCCCGATGGGCATGAGGTCCTGGTCCCAGATCATGTTGATCGCCGCGTTGCTCAGACGGGCGCACCCGTGAGAGGCCGGCCACGGCGGGATGTTCGGCGACCCGTGCACAGCGATGCCGCGGTGGAAGAACCGGGGCCGCCACAGCTCGCCCAGGGAGTTGGTCAGCGGGCCGTCTACCCCGCGGTACACCGTGAACGTGCCCTTCGGGGTGACCGCGACCGCCCGGTTGCCCGACGTGGAGGTGTACGTCTCCCGGTTTCCCGTCGAGGTGTTGAGGATCGTCCTCACCGATCCACCGCGCACGACGAGGAGCAGCTGCTGGTCGAGGACGATCTCGACGCCGTCTCCGGCCAGGGTCGCCCGCGGCCGGATGCCGTCAGCCAGCGCCTTCGTCGTCTTCGGCCCGACGACACCGTCACGAGAGATGCCGGCGGCCTTCTGCAGCGCGTAGACGGCCTGCCGGGTCAGGGAACCGAAGCTGCCGTCGGGCGTGCCCAGCCAGTAGCCGAGGTCGGTCAGCCGCTGCTGGAGGGCGAGCACCTTGGGCCCATGGTCGCCGTACCTCAACGTGGTGCGCGGCTTCGGCGAGGGGGTGGCGGTGGGGCTCGCTTCGGCAGGCGTCGTCGCCGATGGTTTCGGCGTCGCCGTCGCGGCGGGGGCGGGTGCCGGGGTCACCGTGGCCGTGCGGCCGGTGGGCGTCGGCGGGATCGTCGTCGCGGACGGCGTGGCGGTCGGTGCGGCCGTGGTCGTCGGCGCCGCTGCGGTCGGCGGCACCGCCGCACCCGTCCCGTCGCGGTCACCGGCTCGTGGAGCCTGCGAGCCGTTCGGCGACCACGAGGCGTCCAGGCCAGCACAGCCACCCAGTGCGAGGGTGGCGGTCAGCGCGAGCACCGTCACCCTCCCGGCGTGCGCGCTCGAGCGACCACTCATCGACTGCTCCTGACCCGCAGGCTGCTCGGACCCTGACATCATCCACCACCGAGCACGCCGAACGGCGGACGCCACCCGCGCGCCGCGGTCACGCGGCGGTCACGCCGGCGTCAGTCGCGGGCCCGGATGGCCTCGTCGGTCGCGATCACCTGACGGGCGATCTCGACGTGCAGGTGCTCGACCATCCGGCCCCGATGCGTGACCACCCCGGTACCCGCGCCCTCGTCCCAGGCGGCGACGATGTCACGGGCCTCCTGGACCTCGGCCTCCGACGGCGCGAAGACGTCGTTGCACGGGCCGACCTGCCCGGGGTGGATCAGCGTCTTGCCGTCGAAACCGAGATCGCGGCCCTGACGGCACTCCGCGACGAACCCGTCGAGGTCGACGACGTCGTTGTAGACACCGTCGAGGATCGCCACACCGGCTCGCCGTGCCGCCAGCAGCGCGAGCGAGAGCGATGTCAGCAGTGGGGCACGGCCGGGCACGTGGCGCGCCCCGAGCTCCTTGACGAGGTCGTTGGTTCCGATGACCAGCGCCGCGAGCCGCGGGGACGCGTCAGCGATCTCCGCAACGCCGAGCACTGCCCGCGGCGTCTCGACCATCGCCCACAGCCGGGTGTGCCCCGGCGCCCCGTGCCGCTCCATCGCGGCCACGAGCTCGAGCACCTCCTGCGCCGAGTCGACCTTGGGCACGACGATGCCGTCCGGTCCGGCGGCACAGGCGGCGGCGAGGTCGTCGTCGTGCCACTGCGTCCCGCTCGCGTTGACCCGGATCGTCACCTCTCGTTGTCCGTACTCACCCGACCTGGCTGCGGCACAGGCGTTCTCGCGAGCGGCTGCCTTGTGGTCGGGGGCCACGGCATCCTCGAGGTCGAGGATCAACCCGTCGACCGGCAGGGTCTTGGCCTTCTCCAGGGCTCGCTCGTTGCTGCTCGGCATGTACAGCACCGAGCGACGCGGCCGGTATGCCGTGGCGCTGCTCATGCGCGACCCCCGCCGTTCGCGGTGGCCGCGTCCTCGGCGTACAGCGCGGCGAGCTCGGGGTCGTTGCCCGAGAGCCGGTCGGCGAGCTCGAGGATGACGAGGCACTGCTTCAGGCTCGCATCGTCCTCCATCTTCCCGTCGAGCATGACGGCGCCGGTGCCGTCACCCATGGCCTCCCTGACGCGCCGTGCGTGCGCGACGTCCTGCGCGCTGGGGCTGAAGACCTTCTTGGCGATGGCGATCTGCGCGGGGTGGAGCGTCCACGTGCCGACGCAGCCCAGCAGGAAGGCGTTGCGGAACTGGTCCTCGCAGGCGACCACGTCGGCGATGTCCCCGAAGGGCCCGTAGTACGGGAAGATCCCGTGCATCGCGCAGGCATCGACCATGCGGGCGATCGTGTAGTGCCACAGGTCCTGCTGGTACGTGGCGCGATCTCCCGCGATGTCCCCGCCGACGGGGTCCGCCCGCACGAGGTAGCCGGGGTGCCCACCACCCACCCGGGTCGTCTTCATCCGCCGGTCGGCCGCGAGGTCGGCCGGTCCGAGGCTGATGCCCTGCATCCGGGGGCTGGCCCCGGCGATCTCCTCGACGTTCGCGACGCCGCGGGCGGTCTCGAGGATCGCGTGGACGAGGATCGGCCGGGTCAGCCCCGCCCGTGCCTCGAGCTGGGCGAGGAGCCGGTCGACGTAGTGGATGTCCTCTGGGCCCTGGACCTTCGGCACCATGACGACGTCCAGCCGGTCCCCCACCTCGGTGACGAGGGTCGTGAGGTCGTCCAGCACCCACGGCGAGTCCAGGGCGTTGATCCGCGTCCAGAGCTGGGTGTGCTCGCCGAAGTCGGTGGCGCGGGCGATCTGAACGAGACCGGCACGGGCGGCGTCCTTGTTGTCCGCCTTCACGGCATCCTCGAGGTTGCCGAGCAGGACGTCGACCGTGCCCACGAGCTGGGGCACCTTGGCCGCCATCCGCGGGTTGCTCGGGTCGAAGAAGTGGATCATCCGGCTGGGCCGGGCCGGCACCTCCCGCACGGGCAGGGGCGCGCCCACGGCGAGGGGCGTGAAGAAGTCCTTGGCGCTGCGCATGCGGGTCCCTTGTCGACGAGGTCGGGCGAGATCGGGTCTGC